>JAMCPX010000031.1 GCA_023382265.1 Deltaproteobacteria bacterium
GTAAAAACTGGTAGTAAGTCATAGGAACACATAAAAGACCGCTAATCCGCTTGAATAAAGGGTTTGCACGGAAAAAACCTTACTTTTCAAGACCTTATGTTTTTAGCTGATAGCGGGTTTAAAACCCGCTCCTGCCTCCCAAAACTGCGGTTTCTATATTTTTTCCGTCATTATATTAAAGCTGTCGGTAAGCACATAGGTTGCAAGATTGAGTTCCTCTTCTGCAAGCTGTTTGCCTGAAAGAATCGGGGCATTGCCTTTCCATCTTTCTTTTACAAAAACAGCTATATGCCTTTTTATGCTGTCCGCATCAAGTCCAAGCTCATCACCGAGTATAAAACCCGCCCTAACTGCACACCGCCTCCCCTGACATGAACCTGTGCCGAGACGCGTTCGCCTTCTCAGATCGGGTAAAGTTTTTGCCCACTCATATCTTATCGCATATCTTATCTCTGCTTCTATGACCGGCTCACATTCACAAACGATTGCCTTGTAGGAAGGGTCCTCGTCTATCAGCCCGAGTACATTCTCCGTTTTTGAGCCGTGCCTGTATGCGATTCTCGAAACCGTATAAGGATCAAGCTTAAACATCTGAGAAAGTTTTTTAACGTCTGGGATAAAATGCCCTCCTGGAAGCGGCTTTAAATGCGTTGTGCATGTCTGTGTTATACCGAGTTTTTTACATATAAGATCGGCGGCCTCTTCCGACATAAGTCTATAACTCGCCAGCTTACCGCCTGCTATTGTCATAAAGCCTTTGATCCCCTCTTCCGACTCGTGATCGAAAATCCTGTGTTCTCTATACAGTGCATCCTCGTTTTTACCCCATTCGTAAAGCGTGGGTCTGATACCGATCATTACTCTTGAGATCCTGTACTTTCTTATATCCGGAAAATATTTTTCTGCAGCCTGAATCAAATATTCGATCTCGTCATTCGTCGCCCATAGATTATCGAGATCACCGTAATAATCGTCATCCGTTGTACCCACTATGAATGTATTATCATGCGGCATCATAAAAACCTGTCTGCCGTCAATTGCTTTTATAACGACCCCAGTGTTCGACAACCGCCTGTCAAATATAAGGTGTATACCCTTGCCGGGCCTAACCCTTACTTCCGTGCCTGCAAGGTTTGCAACTTTGGGCAGCCATGGGCCTGCTGCGTTCATGGTAATTCGTGCAAAAACGTCCCTTTCCTCACCCGTTACAGCATCTTTTATTTTAACACCTTTAACCGTTTTATCTTTGATTATGAGATCGCTTACCTTTGTATGGTTATATATCTCTGCTCCGTGTTCTTGTGCGGATATGGCATTCTCTACACACAGCCTGAATGTGTCTATGCCAAACTCATCAAATGAAACACCGCCTATTGCGTCATCGGTAAGCCCTGGCTCTATTTTTTGAAGTTCCTGTTTTGTTAGCCTTGTATGGGGCTTGCTGTTTTTAAATGGTGCAAACTTATCATAAGCCTCAAAAAATGTTTCAAGCAGCTCGATGTATATCTCCGGGACTGCATCCGTCTTTAAAACTGGCGTCACAAACGGTATCCTGAACAGGAGGTGCGGGGCTATCTTCTGAATATATCCTGAATCAAGGCTCGACAATCTCGTCGTGTTAATATCGTTCAACAGGTACCTTGCACCGCCGTGAATCATGCCTGTGCATGCACCCGTTGCACCGGAGGAAAGATCATTCTTTTCAAAAAGGATAACCTTTAAACCACGCATGGCACAGTCTCTCGCTATACCCGTACCATTAATACCTCCGCCTATAATTGCCAAATCATAAATCTGTTCAGCCAAAGCCTGCTTTCCTCCATTTTTTAGAATGAGATGCTATTCTGCCATATTTATTACACTAAGCTTTGATGCGATCTTCTGTGCAATCCGGTGAAACTCTTTTGCAGATTTTGATTCCGGATCCATAACAACTATCGGTTTACCGATGTCGCCGCCCTCTCTTATCTTTGTTTCGATCGGCAGTTGTCCAAGAAAATCAACACAGAGCTTTTTTGCAGCGGCCTCTACCCCGCCTGTTCCGAATATGTCGGTCCTATTATTACAATGCGGGCATACAAAATAGCTCATGTTCTCGATCATTCCTATCACGGGCACCTCCACCTTTACAAACATATTAAGCGCCTTTGTTGCATCAAGTAAAGATACATCCTGCGGGGTTGAAACAATTACGCCCCCCGTTACAGGTACCTTTTGAACGAGCGTGAGCTGCACATCTCCTGTTCCAGGAGGAAGATCAACCACCAGATAGTCAATCTCACCCCAGTACGTTTTTGTAAGGAACTGTTCTATCATCTGGCTGACAAGCGGCCCACGCCATATAACAGGGGTTTCGTTCGGCAGAAGCAAGCCTATTGAAATAGTTTTAACCCCATACACGTCAACGGGTAAAATTTGATCTTCCTTCAATGCTGTTATTTTTTGCTCCTCCGAGATGCCCATCATTAACGGCACATTCGGGCCATATATGTCCGCATCTATCAATCCTACTTTAGCACCCGTCTGTGCAAGTGCTATAGCAAGATTAACACTTACCGTAGATTTACCTACTCCGCCTTTACCGCTGCCCACCGCTATTATATTTTTTATTCCGTCTAAAGGAATCGGCTTCCTCGGTACCTTAGACTTAGCCTTCGGCACATTTGATTCCTGCCTGATCTCCACCGATTTTACCCATCCAATAGACTCAACAGCTTTCCTTACCGCCCTGTTTAAACTATCCGCAAGCGGGCATGCAGGCGTTGTGAGAACAAAAGTAAAACTAACCCTTCCGTCTTCTATTTTAAGCTCCCTGATCATCCCGAGACTAACAACGTCCCGCTTCAGCTCGGGATCTTCGACTGTACTGAGCGCTTTAAGCACTTCCCTTTCAAGTTCGATATCCGACATAGAATTTCCTTTCTATCCCTCACTCGCGAAAACTCTCGGTATTCTCAAAACCATATTCGGTTTTATAAAACTCGTCCTGTATATATGGTTTATATACTTTATCCTGTGGATGGATACATCAAACTTACGGGATATATCCCACAGAGTATCACCGTTCCTTACCCTGTAATATATATAATTCGTTGAGGCACTATGCATAGTCACATACCTGGCATGCCGTATCTCCGTATATTCGATAGGCCTTCTGTGCTCGTACGGACTCACCGGTATTATGATTGCATGTCCAGGCCTGAGATACCTGACAAATCTTATGCGATTCATCTCTCTAAGCCGTGCTATGGGAACGCCGTACAGCCTTGAAATCGCGTATAGTGTGTCTCCCTGCCTTATCACATATCTTTTATAAGTGAACCAATCCCTCTGAGGGATTTTTTTTAATCCTTTGAGGAATTGAGTCTTTGTTCCATCAGGCAGGTTTAACGTATAAGATTTTACCGGGGGAGTCGCCCATCTGAGCAATTCGGGGTTAAGCTCTTTGATGACTTTATAACTTACATCCGCAAGCCTTGCTGCCACATGCAGATCTATTTGATGGTCAAGAACAACCTTGTCGTCGATTATCGGCTTCTCGTACGTCAGCTCAGTAAAGCCGAACATCACAGGGTTCTTTGCAATCATGGCTGCTGCAATAAGCTTCGGCACATAGTCTCTTGTCTCTTTCCTTAAATACCTGTATTCGGAAAGTTTCCAGAAATTATCTGTCTTCTTTAGCTGTATAGCATGCATTATTTTTATCGGACCTGCATTGTAAGCAGCCTCTGCAAGATACCATGAACCGAAGGTGTCATAAAGGTTTTTCAGATAAAGTGCGGCGGCGAGTGTAGCCTTTTCGGGATTTCTACGTTCGTCTATCCACCAATTCACCTTAAGCCCGTATAACCTCGCAGTACTTCTTATAAACTGCCATTGACCGCATGCACGTTTACTTGACACAGCTTTTGTGTTAAAACCGCTTTCTATCAAAGCCATATATACAAGATCCTCCGGAAGCCCGTGTTCTTTAAGAATTTCTTTCATCTCCGGTATATATCTCTCGGAACGCTCAAGCCACTTTACGAATACATCGTGCTGAACATTAGAAAAATAATTAATAAAGTATTTTACCTTCTCATTCATTACGGTTGGAATATCTATATCGCTTGTCACGGTTTCACCTGTCAAAGGCGATTTGCTGTGATCCATTATATGGATTATATCCCCGTTATTCTCCGACGTGGTTGTGCAAGAATCAGAAGACACCGATGTTATAGCCGTAGCTGTCAACCCTGCGGCTGTGGTTGATGTTATACCTATTAACGCAGGATTTACACTCCCTTTCTCAATGACCTTTGAAGTGGCACACCCAATACCCGTACCCATGATCCCTAAAATCAAAACCAGTTTGAATATTTTCTGCATTTTGTTTGATTACAATGACAAACGCCTTCATGTCAAGATTATGTTTTTCTGCTTTCAGTAAGTCCTGGAATCATAACAGCGGGACCAGTGTGTTTTTTCACCGGTTTTCTCAAATGCGTTTGTCACGGTTGAACCGAAGAGCCTGAGAACGAAAAAGCATTATTACACGCGATAGCCTTACCTTACGAGAATATACGTTACTGCAATAAGAACACCTGCAAATATGGATGCAAATGCCCATTTCCATTGCCTGTTGTACGCAAAATAAACGGATACGGAAACCATTGCACTAACAGGTGTAAATATCAAAATCATGATACCCGAGAAGGCGAGTGCCTTAAAATAAATGGCCTGTATGTGAATAAGATTACTTAACAACTCAAGCAAAAACTCAAGAACAAGCAACCCTATGCCTGTATAAGAACCTATCCGGATAACCGTGCTTACGATCCTTCTATCATTCATAGATACGCCTTAATCCCGTGATAAAGCATCTCAAGTGCTATGAGTATCATTATAACGGCAAATATGCGCTTCAATAGCGCGGTATTGATCCTTTTAAGCATACCCGACCCGATCTTGGCACCAGTAAAAACACCAACAGTAACAGGCGTTGCAGCATAAAAGTTTATGGCCCCTTTAAGCAGATATACAAACGTTGCAGCCGACGCCGTTGCGCCTATCATAAAATTGCTTGTTGCAGTTGCAACCTTTATAGGGGCATACATTACGAGATGCATTACGGGTACATTAATGGCACCGCCTCCTACCCCGAATATGCCTGAGAATATCCCAGCAAAAAAGGCGAGCCCTATGCCGATCGTATAATGCGCATAGCCGTTGTTAAAATTATCGTCCGCAGACCGTTTTTTAAACATTTCATAAGACGCGTAAAATAAAACAACAGGAAAAATCATTTCGAGCATGCGGCTTTTAAGCGTATGTGATAAAAGGCTACCGATAATAGCACCCGACGTCGTGCCGAGCATAAGGAGTATTCCAAGCTTAAGATCCGTAAAGCCTTCGGAAATAAACCTTGAAGTCCCGCCAAGGGACGTGGCAAGCACACCCACCATGCTTATGGCAATAGCCTTATGTATGGTCATGTGAAAGTAAGGAATCAGTGTTAGTGCAGGAACAACTATGATCCCGCCGCCGAGACCCAACAGGGCTCCAAGAAAACCGGCGGCAATCCCTATAACAAGCAATGCAAATAAATATATGATCATTTATTGATAAAACATTCCCATCATACTGCAAACTCATTATTCCGTTTTTCGTACTGATGGATCATACGCTTTTGTGTTAATGCTATCATCAAAAGATTTGGCCGTGCAAGACAAATAAATATATTGAAATATTCATAATCAGGCATTATTCTCTGTCTATGAAACATATAATTATAGTACTGATGTTGTTCATGCCCATAACAGGTTGCGTACACTATTATCATACAACGGATATCCCCGTTTATACAATAGACAAGACCTCAAAAGCAGAAGCGTACCTGATGCTTTCGAACACGGAAGCAGAAAACGGAGATGCCGGGCCTGCAATAAAAAACCTGAAATCTGCAATAGAAAACGACCCGTCTTCTCCATATCTCTATCTGAAACTTGCCCAGTTATATGGATTGAAGCAGGAGTTTAAAAACGCAGATAAAGCAATAGATCAGGCTTTAAAAATCGATCCGGATTATATCCCCGCCCTGTATGGTAAAGCCGATCTGTACAGCAGTGAAGGTAAAACAAAACAGGCAATAGGCATATTAAAACACATCGTCGTACTTAACCCGGATTCGGAAAATGCGTATCTTGCACTTGCACTCACACAGTATCATTCGGAGGATATTAAAGGTGCCCAGTCTGCACTGAAAGATATGATCATACATATACCTTCTTCGCCTTACTCATACTACTATCTGGCAAAGATAGCCGTTGATCAAAAAAAGTACAAAGACGCCATAGAATATTACAATGAGGCGTACAAAGTGGCACCCGATTTTTATACGGCACTCTATGAAGAGGCTGATGTTTATGCATATTTAAAAGAGTACGGCAATGCCGTCAAGACTTACAATAAACTGATCAAAGAAGGCAGCCCCGATACACCGGTGATTTATGAAAAGATGGGCGACCTCTATCTCTCGGAAAAGGACTATACGAAAGCCATTGGAAGTTATCTGAAAGCGCAATCGTCCCGTTCATCAATAACTTTACAGTTGAAAACGGGTATCGCATACGTTGAAGCGAAGGATTACAAAAATGCGGAAGTTGTGTTTAAAGATATAATACGATCTAATCCCGATTTTTACAGGGCGTATTATTATTACGGTATGCTGCTTGCGGAAAACAGGAAATATGATGCTGCAATAAATATCCTCAATAAAGTTCCTGAAGGCGACCCCGTTTATCCCGATGCTGTTGTAGAGATTGCTATAATATACAGTGACAGAAAAGATAATAAATCTGCCGAAAACACACTCCTGCCTTTATTAAAACAAAAACCGTCAAAGGACATATATAATCTATACGCATCATTCCTGGCAGCAGATAAGAATTACAAGGGTGCTGTTTCCATACTTAACACGGCATTAGAAAAATTCACGGATAGTCAATCGATACTTTATCACCTTGGTGTTGTTTACGATCAATCGGGGGATAAGACGGCCGCACTTAGCACAATGCATAGTTTACTTAAGATCAACGAGAATAATCCCGATGCACTTAACTATATCGGCTACACTTATGCAGAAGAAGGCATAAAGCTGAATGAAGCAAAACAGCTGATAAAAAAGGCTTTAAAAATCAAGCCCGATGACGGCTACATAACAGACAGTCTTGGATGGGTATATTATAAACAGGGTTTCATAAAAAAAGCCATAGCCACACTTGTGAAGGCTGTTAAATATTCAAAAGGCGATCCTCAGATACTCGAGCATCTCGGGGATGCTTATATCAAGGCAGGGGATAAACCTAAGGCAATAATAAGCTATGAGGCTGCATTAAAGAATAAGAATATAAACGATGAAAAGCTTAAGAAACGGTTACAGGAGAAGCTTCATAAGCTCGTCAGATAAAAGCAAACCGCGTCTTTGATTTAGCCGGAAGATGCATTCGGAGAAACAATGAATGAACAAACATACTCTCCTGCTGTATTCTTTGGGTTGATCCTTGCCTTTGTTGTTCTTGCAGGGTGCGTCTATACACCAGCCCATGTAAACTACAATAATCCCGATGCGCTGGCTGCGGCAATGAATAAAAACCATCTGCACAGCATTAAAGCACTGATAAGCGTCAATATGCATGTGAACGGCAGGTATATGAGCTTTCCGGAATCAATCATTATAGACGGTAACGCGATGCGTCTTGAAACACTGAACATTTTTTATCAGCCGGTCCTCATCATCATTTATAACGGCACGGCTGCAGTGATGGACGTCAATAAAGGTACATGCAGTATATCTTCATCAAGCGTACTCAGGCAATACACCCGCATGGATGTAGAGCCTGTGAATTTTGAGAGGCTTATAACGGCACGGCTTATCGGCAAACCCGATAGATTATCCGACACTAAGAAAGGCATCATGCTGTACGGCAAAACCGGCAGGACGATCTGGTCTTCCGTACTCAACGACGATTTATTACTTACATCAACAACGGCGCAATATATGAGCGGGGATACCGTAACCTGCACTTATAAAGATCATGATACGATCGACGGTGTAACACTGGCGATGCATGTTACATGCGATTGGGGAGATAACAGGGTCGCCGTTCATTATAAAAATGTACGGGTGAATGTACCGGTTGATTCTTCATTGATGGATACACACAAGCTTTGCGGTTATGATTGACCGGCTGCCCCTCCAGATGTGAGCGAAGATGGAGCCATGCCCGTCAAGACCTTACGGAACTATCCCTGCCTACCGGATACCAAGTTTTTTCCGGACAATATTATTAAGATATGTAGGCAGTACCTTGATATTGACCATGTTTAACATGTTCTTTAATTTGGTCAGCCTTAAATAAAATCTCATGTACGCTTTGAGCTGCAATGCTTCAAGCCTTTTTCTTGATACCTGCTTTAACTCTGCCGCACTGCCCATTTGCCATCCATACATGTCCCAATCACCCGTCAGGGTGTTTAACCCCCCGTCACCCGTCTTTGCCATTTCATAAAGTTCTGTGCCGGGGTACGGCACCGTTATAAAAAAGTTTGCATAATCGGGATCAAGTTTTATCGCGAATTTTATTGTCTGATTTATGGTAGCCTCTGTTTCATGCGGCAAACCGAGTATAAAAAATGTGTCCACTGTTAAACCTGCAGCCTTCGCCCATTTAACCGCATTGACGGCATGCTCAATGGTTGTTCCCTTTTTCATTTTATTTAGTATTTCCTGATTCCCCGATTCTATACCGTATGCAATCAAAAAGCAGCCCGCAGAACGCATTTTTTTAAGTAATTCGGGGTTTACCCTGTCAACCCTTGTCTGGCACAGCCATTCTATCTTTTTATTCAAACCACTCTCTATCATTGCATCACACAGCTCGCCCGCTCGTTTCATGTTTATGGTAAAGGTCTCATCCATAAAAACGAATCTTTTTGCATTAAATTTATCGATCATTCTTTCCATTTCTCTAATCACACTATGGATCGATCTCTGTCTTACCCTGCCGCCTGTAACCCTCGCACATGTGATACACCTGCTTACACAGCCCCTGCTTGTTGATATGGGCAGTTCAAGAAAATCCGTTTTTTTAGAATAATGGGCATGATATCTGTCGAGTTTGAACAAATCCCATGCAGGGAACGGAAGGGTATCAAGATCAAAAATGACTTCTGAAGGCAGATTTACTACAACATCATTACCTTTTCTATAAGCTATTCCTTTCACACTCTCAAAGCCGCGTTTATCCCTGATGGCATTAATAAGATTAAGAAACGGCAGCTCTCCTTCTCCATGAACGAGCAGATCGAAATGCGGGAATTCCCTAAGTGTTTGTCCCGGCATTGCCGTTGCATGATAACCACCTATAACGGTAATAATGTTTTTATCAATTTCTTTTATGATCCTTGCCGCATCTTGTGCGGATTTAATAAGAAAGGTCGGAGCGGTGATACCGATAATATCGGGAGAGACATCTCTAATCCTTGTCTCGAGTTCATCAAGCAATAATTGTTCTGCCTGTGCATCAATGATGCTGACATCCGCACCGTTTTGTCTTAAATAAGATGCAATATAACCAAGCCCATGATGTGGTTCATGGACATAAGAAACGCGTTCTGTAAGCTTCGTCAGCTTTGGAGGATTAATCAATAAAACTCTCATAAACCCGTTTATCCGGAAAATGTAAGGTCTAAACCAATTTTTTTAAATACATCTTTTTGCTTTATAATAACAGATTTAATACCGTAACACAAACGCTCTTTCGGCAGGGGGGATGAAGCAGCGTGCCGGTGGCGCTCCAGGCATTTCACGGATTAAAATCCTGAGAAAGGCACAGGAATAAATGTTATTATAAAGATAATAACAGCGATCCAGCCTATGATCTTTCTTTTTGAATCGAGCGGCTGGAATGGATCCATGGGACTTGGATGTCTTATCCCGAGAATCAATATGATCAAAGCCCAGAACAGCCATACGTTCCATGACATTATGCCAATGACAACAAGCCCGATCAGGGCTAACCTTGCAATCATGTTATACCATTTACCAAATAATGCATAGGCGATATGGCCGCCGTCCAATTGGCCTATCGGTATAAGATTCATGGCTGTAACGAACATGCCTATCCAGCCAGCAAAGGCTATTGGTCCGAACGCAATCTCATGGCCCGGCGGAATGTTGGGTCTTAATATGTGTGATAGAAGTTTTACGAGCAGCGAATTCCCCAGCTTTATACCTTCTACACCCGATGAAGCCAATAATGGAGATAACTTTATACCCACAATAAGGGCCGGCAGTGCTACAATAAAACCTGCAATCGGTCCTGCAGCGCCTATATCGATAAGCGCATTACGATCCGGGATGGGTGATTTCATACGGATAAAAGCGCCGAACGTTCCGAGTATGTTAGGTGCAGGAATAAAGTAAGGTAATGTAGCAACTACATTATGGTATCTTGAAACAAGGAAATGCCCCATCTCGTGAGATAAAAGGATGGCCATTATGGTAAGGGCGAAAGGTAAACCCAGATAAAGACTTCCAGGCGATGATATCGGATTCACACCAACCTGAAGTGCACCTGCAACTATTGTTGCGAGAAAAGTTATAACGAATAAAATAGCGGGCGTTAGAATTTTAATCTTTGCCTTCTCCGGCTGTTTATACCCATAATAATCGTCATGAAGCTTTTCAAGGTCTATCTGAATATTGTCAATATAATCTCTGCTCATGTTTTCCTCTTCTTATATATTATTGTTGATCATCTGCCATATCGTTTGAGGTCTGCCTATGTAATCGGATATGTGCCTCATCGTAAACCCAAACATATCCAATGGAATATCTATAGACAGGAATTCCTTAAAATCCACTATCCGTTCGTTAATGCTGTTTAACAGAATTATAACGTTCAAAGGTATACGCCTTACCGCAATATCATTCATTATGCAAGATTTGCAAATTATCCTGCCGTTTTTAAACGTAATGTAAGTATCGTCATAATCAAGCCCGCCGCCGCAAGATTCGCAATTCTTGATATAGGGTAATATGCCGTTCATTTTTAGCAGATATGATTCGTAAAAAAGCCTGATTGCCAAAACGGGATGATCCTCCTCAAGGAGCCGTAATGCCGTGAGAAACACATCAAACAATTTTTCGTTTTTTTGTTTCTCGGGTAATAAATTGTCCGTAATACTCAAGAAATGAAACAACATTAACAACTTATTGTAATCCTTTCTTATATTAAGAAAATAATTATTTATATGTGCATGCTCTATTCTCATAAGCTGATGTATGTGTTTTTCTACAATGCCGAATTCTCCGTCATTCCCGACCTCAAACGCCGCGGCAAACCTTTTTCTGCTTTTCGCTCCGCCCTTGGCAATTGCCTTTATCTTCCCTTCATCTTTCAAGAAGATAGTAACGATAAGATCCGATTCAAGGTACTTGATCTTGTTTAAAACAATACCTTCCGAGTTAAAGATATGCATATCGAAGATTTATACCCGGAATATACGGATGATACCGCTTAATGAATCAAGCCCTGTGGAAAGAGTTTTAATGGTCTCTTCAAGCTCATTTACGTTTTTTTCGTTCAGCTCCAGGTGATTAACCAGTTCCCGTGCCAAAGCTGTTGCTGCGTCTATCTGACCGTTTATTTGTGCAGCAAGTGTATCATTTATATAACCCGTGAATGCCTTCATGTTATCGACAGAATCGTAAAGAAGGTTTGATGTTGCTCCATTTTTCTCCTTCGTTTCCATAAGTTTTATAAAGATATCCTGCAAATTGGTTACCGAATTTTTCATTTTTGTTAATAGCTCAATGATAGACGACAGCTTTTCTACCGAGCGATCTACAGCCTTAATTGACTCTGCCATGTTTCCCGCATCTAACGTTTTCAAACGATTGAAAATCTCTTTATCCTCCTCGAGATGCCCGGAAAGCTTTACAAATGAATTACTCATTTTATTTACAGAAAAACTCATGTCATCGAATGACTGCTTTATCAACGCCGTAAATTGATCCGCAAGCTTGATACCGGAGGAAGCGTTTTCAATAGTTTTTCTCACCGCACTCGTTGATTCGGACACTTCTCTCGAACCGCTTCTTGCTCTCTCTGCCAGTTTTTTGATCTCCTCTGCTACCACTTTAAAATTCTGCTTCGTGGTCTGCGGCGAGGCTGCAAGTATAAATGCATTGATTGACAACAGGTTTGTTCTCTCCGCAACGTTATGAATGATGCCCAGCATATCGTCTGCCTGCAGTATGTGCGATGAAAAACTGGAGAACAGAATATTTAATCTGTCCAAAATATGGTCTATCTCTTCAGCGTCAGCTGCTATGCCTGCCGATAACCCGGTAAGCCCTTCATTAAAAGTCTTTACGGAATTACTTTCATTGACGATCTCATTTATTCCTGAAGTCAGAGCTGCAACCTTAGAATCAACCGATTTGCTTAATTCATTGAGCCCCAGCATTTCATCCTTGCTGATCAATAATTTATGTCTGATCTCCTCATAAAAATTGATGCTCTTGCCGATCATGCCGAGAACCCTCTGTAAGCCTGACTGCGTAAAATTAATGAAAGATGATAATTCCTTTTCGTGTTGTATTATAGTATTTATTCGTTCGCTCTTATCCTGTGCCTGCACACTCAATGGCACTATGTTTTGCAATATCCTCTGCGAGGAATCTTTCAGCAAATCACAGGTGCTCAACAATTCCCGAGTATGTTTTTTTTGTTTGTAAATATCGGTTTTCACTTCCGAAAGGACCTCGGACAGTGAAGTTATTAAATTATTCATGGAGATAATACCCGCGGTCATCCTGCGCCACGACTCACGAAAATTGAGGATGACTTTTTTCATGCTAATCCCGATTGAAGCAAATTCATCGGTTGAGAGAACGTCGGGCACTCCTGTCAGGTCTTTATCTGAAAGCCTTATAGAATAACCCGTTAATTCCTTTTCATTCGATGAGATATCATCGGATACGAGTATAGCGGTAATGAGGATAATGATTATCATCAATATACCGGTAAACGCCATATCCTGTATAAACCCGCTGTACAACTGTTCGTAAATCCGCTTTACATCCAATAAAAGATAATACTTAATCCCATCCACATTAACCGGAGCCTGTGAAAGAAAAAATATGCTTTTATCTTTTTTATCAATTATTATGTTTTTATTATCGAGCTGCGTTAATACAACATCCGGTATCTTATCATTGGTGTAACTCTTTACGTTTTTTGTTGCCGGGTCATACAGGTAGATGCCGTACCGGTTCCCCAAACTATGCGACATGCCGGATAGTATGGTGTCGGCGTTTACATTGTTGTTTATAAGACCGTCTATGCGCGATATGACATTATACGTAGTGCCGTAAAGGTTGCGGCGGGTATAATCGTTGGCTGTTTTATAGATGGCATACATTATGAGAGAGTATGAGCTGATTATGAGTAAACCGAAAATGATTATGAGCTTGTATCTTACCGGTACATATACGCTGTGCAAATTAACGACATTGAGTTTTTTTATCGCCTGCGTGACAAAAAAATTGGTGAAAAGCTTAAACGAGTATACCTGTGCGATAACCGCTGTTATCACAATAAAAACAAACGTGATGATAAACCCGGCAGGCTTGATCTCCAATGTTATGGCTCCAACACGGCTGCCGGTGATGAGATAAACGAAAATGACGAACATCAATATCAATACGTTCAAAGGTACGGCTCTAAAAGGGTAAGATGCGATGCGGCCTATCTGTTTTGTATCGGTACTGCCGTAATCATTGTTCAATATGCCTTTAGAGCTTTTAAGTAAAAACGGATTTATGATTAAGAAAATCACGGTACCCGTTACGACCGCCGAAACAATAATAATCAGGTTATAGATGTGGTCCGTTATCCGCAGCGAATATGTGAAAGCCAGTATCGCACTGAATGAACCGATAATGATCAAACTATTTATAAAGAAAAATACTGCCAGTATCCTATTAGCGTATTTCATAGCATTCTGTAGATCCTTGTCTCTTCTTTGATTGTGTCTTGAATCATTTTGAGCTGTTTCCTTATATCAGCCTGTTTAATATCTTTATCATCCCGTTTCAAGACTGCATTTCTAATATCGGATTCTTTACCGTAGGTCTCCGCACCGGTTTGTTTGATTTTGTCTTCGATATCTCCGGCTATTATCACCATGCTGTCGAGTACGCTCTTGATCTCCGTTGTTTTATCTTTTATGGTACCCATGTAACCATTTACCGTGCTTGTAGCATCCTGAATTTTTATTAGGTCTGCCAGCAGCGGTATCATGCTGTTTGTAAGGTCGGACCAGTTCTTATAAAGATAGTCAAACGTATCGCCGTATTCCGATGAGATCTTTGAGATATTTTTTATGTCATTTTCTATATTCGGTGTTTTCATTTTAACGATCTGAAGCGCATCCGAGGAAGCCGAATTATGGTTAATGAGGCTGTGTATCTCGTAAAAAATATTTTTCATAGCATCGTAAAGTTTATCATACCCGTTATCGATAGAGGATATTGAAGCTGGTATTTTATTTACCTCGCTTTCGAATAAACCCGATTTTTCAGTTAACATGGATACGAATTTTCTACTCTCATTTATGCTGGTTATTAACGTATCCCTTTCTTTTACAAGTAATTCTGTCAAACCCTTGAATTCGTATATCTTGTTCTGGGTAACATCGGCGAGTTTTGTTATCTCCTCTGAAATAACATCAAATCCCCTGCCCGTTTCACCCGCCTGGGCAGATATGACGGATGAATTCATAGCGAGCAGGTTCGTATCGTCTATAACGGCATCGATCGTGTTAATGTCCGAGACTATTTTATTTACGTTTATGTTTAACACAGGGGCTATGCTTGTAAATTTATTAAAGTTATCTTCCACTTTTTTATAATAACCCGAGCTTAACGACAGCCTCTGCAGCATACCGGAATAATCGTTTTTCATCTGCTCAATCAGACTTTGATTCTCCGCAATAAACTTTGAAGATTCCTCTTCTATATACCTCAAATGGTTATTTCTATCTCCCTCTGCCGTGGACACGGCATCCGCGATAGATTTATTTATACCCGATGTGATTGTCAAAAAATCGCTATTGAGTTTCATGTATTCATCATTGTTTTTCTTTACAGCGTCCACAGAATTTTTGGTGTTTTTTATAGACTCGGTAAGATTGTTTCCGTTTACGATCGTATCGTTTATAGAATTCATCAAGCCGTCTATATGTTCAGTAAGCTGATTAATGGTATCCTGCACGGACATCACGGAATTGATGCCAGCTTTTACCTCGCTGCCATGCATGGACATGCTTTCCTTTGACGTATCAAGAAAATTAAGCAGCTGATCCGAGGTTTCCAATATCGTTGAGCTCGAAGATTTTATGTTTTTTAGTGTCTCTTGAATATCGTTGATCATTTTTCTTAAACTGTTCGCCATTATACCGGACTCATCTTCCACATATAAGCCTGTTGTGGCAGAGAAATCGCCGGAGGCAAGCTTTTCAACGGTCACGGCCAAAGCTCTTATTGGCAAGTACGTATCTACCGCTGTCAAGAGCGAAAAGAAAGTCAGTAATACGCCTATTATCAGAAATAACCAGCTTAAAGATTCATTAAAAGAATTAAGCATCGGCTCATAATCAGACCACGGTAAAACCCCGACCAAAAAAAGACCGTCTTTGTAAGGCATTTTGATCAACGTATCATTGTCCGCATAATCGTTATAAACATCCCTGTTTGAAAGTTTGTCTAAAGGCAATGAAGTTGAATGAATATCGGATATGTTCAATACGTCGTTGAATTTATTGTCCATTATAAGAGCATAGCCGGATGTTCCAAGCTTTAATCTGGATATTTTATATGCCGTTATATCTGAGGATAACTGTTCCGCTAAGATGGAATCTATTGTCGGTTCGTACACGGAAAGCTCTATTTTTGCGGATGCCGTGTTTTCTTCTTTTAATATGTTCTCAACAAGTTTACTGCTTATATCGCTTATGAAAATAAGGAACAGTAACGAGAGCAGGGCAAAACTCAGGAATATCTTTGCCATTACGCCCATCCTTATTTTTATTGCAAGATTTGTATTCCGCAATTGAGTCTGGATCTTCCTCAGCAGGGGTCTCGATATCCTATGATAAACAAAGTACTGAAATATGTTTGCAATCGTGGCACCATTGACTATAGCAAAGACCATCCTTGCCGAGGTGGTCAGACTTGCATGTGCAAACACGTATCCGATTATAAAAAATATTACGGAAGCGGTATACCACTGTACAGCCGACAAAGTCATAAATAAAAGAGGAAAATGCAGTGCGGTTTTGAATGCGAATTTAACAAAACTTTCATTAAGCTTATTGTCCTTAAATCTGTCTTCAAACTCCCGTATTATGGAGAACGGCTTTATGCTTAATATGAACTGGATTGTTATGGCTATGGGGACGATAATTGCCGCTGCCATTGTTACAATCCTTAATTGCTCTCTTGTATAGCTGATCGTATTTCTCGCCACATAGTAAATGGCGGATGTGGCTATAAGCGTTATTATCGTGTTAGCTATCAGTATTTTTGTCTTAAATCTCATTTCTTATTACATATCTCTTAATATCGCTTTTTTGTCAATGGAGCAGCTGCACAGAGTTGCCCCTGCGATATCTTTTTTGCTTTTGCATGGATACCGCATCTCTGGTGCAGCCGGCCTTACACAACAGCAGCCGGGGACAGAGGGTTTCCGCTTCGTACCGGTTTCAGCTACCGCTTCTTTTAACGGTATGCATCGACAGTTTATCAACTGCCCATGCCGATTCGCCTATCGCCTCCGATAGGCTTGGATGCGCGTAAACAGCCCTTCTCAACTCATCCACGGTAATCTCACCCGCGATGCCTGCCGTAAAAACAGGTAACAGTTCATAAGCATACTCGCCCGCACAAACAGCACCGAGAATAGTTCCATACTTTTTATCTGCAATGAGTTTTACGAATCCAGACGGCTCTCCGTGAACAATCGCCATCGGGCTGTTTGAAAGCTCAAACACACCGATCTTGTACTCCACACCCTTTTTATTCAATGCCGGTTCATCCATGCCCACCTGTGCAACGGGCGGATTTGAATAAACAACAGACGGAACAAGCTCCGGCTCATAAATCCCGTTCATTCCAAACATATTCTCTACTGCGATTATCCCCTGATGAAACGCTGCGTGTGCAAGCAGTCTGATGCCGTTCACATCGCCCGCTGCATAAATATTCTCGACACTTGTCCTCATTGCCATATTGACATCGATCCAGCCGTTCGTCGTGGATATCCCGATGTCCTCGATGCCGATGCCTTTTGTACCGGACTTTCTTCCCGTTACAACGAAGACGCGATCCACAGATGTTGAATCCTTTGCACCGTGCTGCCCTGCGAATTCAATTTTCAAGCTGCTTCCGGATGCCGTTATGCCGGTTACCCGTGATGACGTGTACAGGTTAACCGCCATGCCGCGCATGAGGCTCTCTATAAATGTGCTGATATCGGGGTGCATAAGAGGCACAGGCCTGTCCATGTACTCAAGAACAGTAACTTCGGAACCAAGCGCCTTAAGGATGGTCGCAAACTCTATGCCTATTGCACCAGCACCTATAATGCCGGCCCTTTTTGGTATCTCTTTGAGTGCGAAAAGCCCGTCGCTTGAACTAACACCTTCAAGTTCAATACCAGGAATGTCCGGGAATGCCGGGACAGAGCCTGTTGCAATGAGTATATATTTTGATGTAATAGTTTGCGTTCCGTTAATTTTAATCGTGTACCTGTCTATAAACTCCGCTCTAGCATTGACGACGTCCACCCTGTTTGAATCAAGCAGGGCTTTGATCCCTGCACGCACATAGGATACGACGCCGTTCATTCTCGACATTACCATCGGAAAATCGATTCTTGATTGTTCTATACTGAAGCCCATTTCAGACCATTTTGAAGCAGCTAAAATGGGATTCGCAACCTCAAGCAATGCCTTTGACGGTATACACCCCCTGTTTGTGCATACGCCGCCGAGCAGATCCTTTTCTATTACGCAGGCCCTTGCACCAAGCTGGCTTGCCCTTATGCCTGCAAGATAGCCTGCCGGCCCGCCGCCGATTATACAAACGTCATAGTCCATAGCCTATACCCCTAATACAAGGTAAGGATTTTCAACGTACAGCTTTATTGTCTGCAAAAACTGTGCGGCAGGTGCTCCGTCAATAATCCTGTGATCAAATGTAAGACTTAGAACCATTGCCGGTGCGGCCTCAACCCTGTCATCTATGACAACAGGCTTTTTAATTATCCTGCCGACGCCGAGTGTCGTTGACTGCGGAGGATTGATAATGGGTGTAAACATGTCAATACCAAAAGCGCCGAGGTTAGTGATCGTGAACGTTCCCCTCGACAACTCTTCATACGTAAGCCTGCCCGTTTTCGCTCTTTCTATAAGGTCCCTTGATTCTCTTGAGATGCGGACGATGCTTTTCTTATCCGCATCAGTGATTGCCGGGACGATCAATCCCCCTTCGATTGCAACGCCTATACCCACATTGATAATGTTATATACCCTTATGCCGTTATCTTCCAATGATGCATTCGCGAGCGGATGTTTTTTCAGTGCCATTGCGGCAAGCTTAACAAGGATGTCATTTATAGTTATCTTATCGGACGGATACGAAACCGCCATTGCTATCTTAAGCTTCAAAAGCTCTGCGGCGATGACATCCATGCCGAGCGTTACAGGAGCAGCGGTATGGGCGCTGTAACTCATCCGCTCTGCAACGGCCTTCCTGATGTCTGTAAGCGGCAGTATTGCCGACTGTTCATTACCCCCGGCCGCCTCTCCTTTATCTGCCCCTCTTCCATTGGTGAGGGAGCCGGATGATTGGGCGAGGTTTATAACATCGTGTGCGTATATCTTCCTGTCACCAGCCGCCTGTGAAACCCGCTGTATGTTTACGCCGTACTCCTGTGCAAGTTTTTTTGCATAAGGCGTTGACCGCGCGTCCTTTGCCAGTGCAACAGAATCTTCAGCGTTAATACCCGCGGTTTCCGCGGGCTTAAAGTTAATCACATCCGATTCGGTGATCCTTCCGCCGGGCCCCGTCCCTCTCACCCTTAAGATGTCTATGCCCTTCTCTTTTGCAAGCCTCTTTGCAGCGGGACTGGCTTTGATGTTATTCTCCTTATATACGTCCGCAGGGGCAGGTTTTAAACCTGCCCCTGCATTATTTGGCGCAGCGTAGTCACCTATACCCTCGTTATCCATCTCATAAACCGGGGATTTCATATCGGGTAAAGGTTCATCCTTATCTCCAAGAAGCCCGATAATGCCGGAAACAGGAACTATTGCTCCCGTCTGGGCATAGATGGCCCTGAGGTACCCGTTACCCTTTGATTCTACGTCTATCGTAACCTTTTCTGTCGAGATCTGGAACAGTTTCTCACCCTCTTTTACATAATCACCGGCTTGCTTATACCACTTTATGATCCTGCCTTTTTTCATCACAAGACCGAGTTTTGGCATCAGGACATTCGTAATCATAATGCCCTCCTTATGTCATTGAAGCCGCGGTGCCCCTGCAGCGTTATGATGAAAAAATCATGAGTCATTTCAGTCACCCGAGCAGCTTCTTTACCGCTTCCACTATGCTGTCCTCGGTTGGGTACATCAACTCTTCAAGCAAAGGTGAAAACGGTATCGGAATGTCATAAGCCCCGAGTCTTTTAACAGGTGCATCGAGATAATCCAATGCCTCTTCCGCGACCCTTGCCGCTATTTCTGCACCTATGCCTCCCGTCTTTACGCCCTCCTCTACGGTGATAAGCCTTTTCGTCTTTTTTACCGAGTTAATTATCGTTTCCATATCAAGAGGATTCAGGGTTCTCGGATCAACAACCTCAACGTCAATGCCCTGCGCAGCAAGCGTATCCGCGGCCATCAATGCCCTTTTCACCATAACGAGCACGGCCACTATCGTTACGTCCCTGCCCTGCCTTTTTACGTCGGCATTACCGAAAGGAATGGTGTACTCACCCTCGGGTACGTCTCCACCTTCGTAGTAAAGCATCTTATGCTCAAAGAAAAGGACAGGGTCATCCATTCTGATGGCTGTTTTTAACAGCCCCTTCATATCATAAGGGGTCGAAGGCACCGCAATTCTGATACCGGGTATGTGCATGAATATTGCCTCGGGGCTCTGGGAATGCTGTGCCGCGGCAGAAAGCCCTGCACCAGACGGGGTCCTTATGACCATCGGTACCTTTGCCTGGCCGCCGGTCATAAACCGCGCCTTCGCCATCGTATTGACAATCGGATCCATCGCATCCATAAGAAAATCGGCAAACATGATCTCTGCCACTGGTCTCATGCCTGTAAGTGCCGCACCGATCGATGCTCCGATAATTGCATTCTCGCTGATGGGCGTATTCCTTACCCTTTCTTTACCGAACTCTTCCAGAAGTCCTTCCGTAACGCCGAACGTTGACTGCACAAGGTCTTCTCCAAGAAGAAATACGTTTTTGTCCCTTTTCATCTCCTCTATCAGAGCCTCTCTTATCGCATCCTTACCTGTAATCAATCTTTCACTCATATTTTAACTCCTATCCTGCATAGACGTAATCCGTCAGGGTTGACGGATCCGGCGTCGGGCTGCTGCTTGCGAACTCCACAGCATCAATGATTTCTTTTGCTATCTTGTTTTCGATCTTATCTATATCTTCCGGCTTTATCTTAAATTCCTTTTTAAGTCTCTCTTTATACAATTTTACAGGGTCGCGTTTTTCGATCCATTCCTCGACCTCTTCTCTTGTTCTGTAGGTTTCCGGATCTCCTATATGGTGGCCGTGGAATCTGTAAGTCCTCGCCTCGATGAGTGTTGGTCCATTGCCGTCCCTTGCATGTTTAACGGCTTCTGAAACAGTCTCGTATATTTTTAATACATCCTGGCCGTCGACGTTGATGCCAGGCATATCGTAAGCCTTTGCCCTGACAGATATGTCTTTTATCTTCATGTGCTGCCATTGAGGCGTCGCTTCACCATAAAGGTTGTTCTCGCAGATAAAAATAATGGGCAGGTCCCATACGGATGCGAGATTTAAAGCCTCATGAAATTTACCCTGATTTGCAGCCCCGTCGCCAAAAAAGCTTAGAACGACCTTTTTATTTTTTTTAAGCTGTGCCGTCAGTGCGGCCCCGTTGGCAACAATAATCCCGGCGGCAACAATACCGTTTGCCCCAAGGCTTTCCACGCTCATATCGGTGATGTGAAGGCATCCGCCCCTGCCCTTGCAATAGCCCGTCGATCTTGCAAACAGCTCTGCCATCATGCGGTCCGTTTTACCGCCTTTCGCTATCAGATTGGCATGTCCTCTATGGGTAGAACCTATATAATCATCCTTCTCAAGAGCTGCACACGCGCCTGCCGATACAGCCTCCTGGCCTGATGCAATGTGGATAAAGCCGGGGATGTTGCCGTCTTCAAACTGTCTTTTTACCTCTTCTTCAAAACTCCTTATTCTGAACATCGTTTCATACAGGCCAAGAAGGAAACCCTTTTCCATAAAACCTCCTCAAAAAAACCTAAAACTTCTTAAATGCATTTTTTTTGGCACCGCAGATCGGGCATACGTCCGGTGCCTCGCCTTCAACCGTGTATCCGCACAGATCACATATATAAACATCTTTCAACTCTATGTCCCCGCCCTTCTGGTCCACCGCCTCTTTCGACTTTTTGTAAAGCACGGCATGAATCTTTTCCGCCTCAAGCGCAAAATTGGTCGACCTTACGGCAGACTTCTCGCCCTGCAGCTCTGCAACGGCCTTATAAGCAGGATACATGTCCTCTACTTCATAAGTCTCGCCGTCAATAGCCGCCTGCAGGTTCTTCGAAGAATCGTTAAGATCACCGAGAGCACGGAAGTGATTTGCCGCATGGACCTGCTCCGCATAGGAAACGGCTTTAAACAATCTTGAAAGATTCGGTTTATTCTCTTTCCCGGCTTTCTCGGCAAATATCAGATACCTCATGTGTGCCTGAGATTCGCCTGCAAATGCCGACCTGAGATTTTGTTCCGTCATTTTTCTCATTTTTTACCTCCACTTATTCTGGAATACCTTTCTCCTTTAAATAACCCTTATACATCTCTATGCCTTTAGGCATAAGTGATGTTAATTTCATAATACTCGCGATGTTGCCCTCCGTCTTGATCTTCCGCATTGAAAATGCCCATACAATATTAAGCTTCCCTATCCATAGGCTGTGGAATACATCGCTGTTCAGTTTAAGCGCTGCTTTGGGTTTTTCGGGATAGCCTCTTGTGATGATGACATCCTTAAGAGACGAACAGTCGATTGCATAGCCGAGCCCTAAATCGGGTATCTGAACGCCGACCATCATGCCGAGATTTTTCCACCCCTCAAACAATGAAGGGTCCGTTTTTGTTTTCAGGAAAAACTCATACAAGAACTCATCGGCCTTTTGTTTGTCACCTGTATATGGGAATGCCATAAAACCTCCTTTATATATAACCTTTAATCGAATTCCTTATACCCTTTGCATCAAATATCATACGGGACATGATAGGATCATGCTATTTAAAGTGTACGAACATGTCAAGAAGAGGCGGACAATTTAGGGGTTGTCTATTCGTTTTTCTTTCTCCACACGCTTTAGATACAGCCCGTATCCGCTGAACACGAGTATCAGAATGGACACCTGTCCTCTAAAACGGTACGCGGCACCCATGTTTGTTATTGCAAGCGCATACGCAGACGATAACACGCCTATGATCACCAGCACAGGCATTATATTAAACCTGCCCTCTTTTAATGACCTTATCAGCCCTTTTATCGCGTAGTAAAAAAAGTAATACCAGATCAGTCCTTCTGCCGTTGCAACGTTGTGCAGAATACTGCCCGAAATGTTCCATGGAAAAGGGGCAAGGAGGAACACGGTCAATAACAGAGGCAGGTACATGATCGCATCAACGGGATTTGATACGTTGATATGCCCGAGTATTTTTGATCCGCCCTGATAAAATCCCGTTCTCGTCTGTTCCAATGTCTGAAACACGGACTGCGGTTTTTCCCCCTGTAGCGGGACCTGTTTGGATTCATAAGAAGAAAGGAATGCAGCAAATACAATCGCAAGCACAAATATCACCACGACATTTCTTATGAACGTATCCGGCCTGTACGGAATAAAAGACGAGGCAATGGGAACAAGTACCATTAACAGCAGATAAGCCCTGAAGAACCCTAACAGCAAGATGGAACCGACAAGCAGAAATACATTATTAATTCTCAGCCTTTGCTTGAGCCTTAATGTAAGATGTATTATAAATGTTATAAGAAACTGTGTGTAAGGGTCTTTTAACGGCAGGGATGACCATAAAACAAGCGACGGTAAAACGGCAGCCACTATGGAGGAGTATTTCGCAGATTGCTCATTGAATAACCGTCTGGCTATAAAATAGATGTTCAGAACGGACATCGCACCGAGAAAGTTTACAAATAAAAATAGAATGTGCGGTTTATATCCGAAGATGTAAAATATGGTGCCCGCAAAAAAACGCACCCCGTCGATCATCTTTGTGTTATAGCTGCCGCTGCCTGACCAATAATGCGCGATCATCTTCCCGTTGAATAAAATGCCCGATTCATCGGGTGCGAAATAGCCTTGCGGAAGCAGTGAATGAACAAGCATTGAAACAAGCATTCTTAAAAACAATGCGGTAACGAATATGAAAAATAAATACCTTCTCTCTTCATCATTCTCAGCATAGAACACGATCACAAACCCGCCGATGAACACAAAGAACAACAGCATGACCGTGTATTCTATCATCCCCCCGAATCTCGGGTCAAAGAGAAACCAGCCTATTGATGCCGCTGCCATTATCGATATAACATATACAATTGTGTTGTTACGCATATCCTTTGCTTTTTCATTTTCCCTTCAAGCCAAAACCGCAGCATGGAGGCTTTACCCGTATTTCCGAATGCATTGTACGGGTTGATCTGTGTTCCCACTTATCACATAACGGTTAAGGTATAAAGAACAATTTTGTTGACACGACGCACATAAATCGTATTGTATGCAAAAACACGGAGGTTATATGATAAAAAGAAAATACGGCTGGAGGCCTGATGTACCGGATCAAAGGGATTTCCTTTATGCAAGGATTGTACGCGTACCCGAAAAACTGCCGGAGAAGACCGATCTGCGCGCGTACTGCTCGCGGGTGGAGGATCAGGGAGAGCTTGGGAGCTGCACTGCCAACGCGATAGCTGGCAGCATTGAATTCATCGAAAACCTTCTCAAACAAAAGTTCGAGGATAAAAGCAGGCTTTTTATTTATTACAATGAACGGGCGATTGAGGGGCACGTCGATGAAGACAGCGGTGCAATGCTCAGGGACGGCATAAAGGTTTGCGCCAGGTTCGGCGCATGTGATGAACTCATCTGGCCGTACGATATCGATCGGTTTGCCCAAAAACCGGATCAAAAGTCTTACAAAGACGGGCTGCAGCACCTGATCACGTCATACCACCGTATCCTCAATATCAATGAGATGCGGACCTGCCTTGCCCGGGGCTATCCGTTTATATTCGGTTTTGCTGTATACGAGAGTTTTGAATCGGATAAGGTTAAAAAAACCGGTATTGTAGATATGCCTGCCGCCTCAGAAAAGATGATCGGCGGCCATGCCGTAATGGCTGTCGGGTATGATGATTTAAAAGAACGTTTTCTCGTGCGTAATTCATGGGGTAAAAGCTGGGGCATGGACGGCTATTTTACAATACCTTATCAATATCTTAAAACCCTTGCCGATGATTTCTGGACAATAAACAAGTAGCACTTATCTCCCCGACAATGACAAATAGACCTAAACCCTTTTCCACCTTATGTGGTTAAAGGGAATGCAGATGTGGTGGACGCAAATATCGTTTTTCAATTATCCGGGCGGCCCGCCGGGCCGCCCTTTGTTATAGTTATATGCGATATACTTGCAGGTAATGCAAGCCCTGCCCATGCAGTCCATGTTTTACCTGCGGTGTCTCTGCAATACAAGCCTTCTTCTAAGGATAAGAAAACCTATGCCTGTCAGAGGTATGAGCAGGAACATTATACCGGAACTGCCGCTTGTGCCCTGCGTACCAAGCCATGCACATCCGGAGCTTGACGATGACTTTGTCGCAAAGCTGAAGTCCAGCGTTGACGTATTATCAGATGCATCCGTTGCCGTGATAATAACACTGTGCTTACCGGGACTCAGGAAACTGAGCAATATCTGTCTCGACGAGCCGAGGGACTTTGACGGAGAGCCGTCAAGGCTGTACGCAACCGCGATCTCGTCCGACGGCGTCTGATAATCAGAGACCTTGAGATCGAGTTCCACGTTCGTTCCCGTTGTTGCACCGTTCTGCATGTTTGTAACGGATATCGCGGGCGGCACAGTGTCTACCCTGAACGTGAGGCATGCCGGCGTAAGGTCCGAGAAATTACCCTTGTTCTTTGCCATGACCTCAAACGTATGCACACCCTCTGTCAGAACAGGCAGGGTCGCCTCTGTCGACGTAGTAAACGGCGACCATAAGCCGTCATCAAGCCTGTACGTGTATTCAAGCTGTGCATTGTAATTCATAGGATCATAGCCCGCATAATTGATCACGGTATTGCTCGAGCTTATCCCAAGCATCTTTGATTGAATGCCGTTGACATTCAGCGTATTGAGGACAACAGGCCCTGAAGTCTGCTTGCCAATGTCCTGTCCATCAGGTACCAGTATATAAGCGTGCGGTGCACCGTTCTGCATCAATGCCTGGTACCTCGGCGCACCGAGTATGCCCTGCCAGTTCAACGGGCCGTACGCATAAGCGTATGCCGATAGAAAATCAGGTGTACCATCGGCATCGGCATCCAGTGCATTCGGATCAGGACCGATATAATAGAAACCCACGTTTATACCGAGCGCACCGAGATTGATCGGTGCCTGGATATAGCCGCCGAGCACGGTCGACAGAAGAACGGGTATGATCTGGGCAATGCCGTGTACCATATCCTGCGTTATGCCGGGGTATATGTTCGTTACCTGCGTAATCTTGGGAACAAGCAGGAAATTAACCATTAATGCGCCGTACGTAGACGGAGGCAAGGGCGTGGGAACAAGGTAACTTATGTCCGCGCCTGCCTGCAGGTTCCAGTTTAACGTGAACATCCTTTGCTGGACACCACCTACCTGTGCATAGAAATCTATCTGATAGTTCGGCAGTGCCGCATAGATCATGCTCGTGGTAAGTGTACCGGACGTAAACGTCTCGGACAGGTTGCGTCCAAGCTGTAAAGATGTCGGAGGCGGGTTGTTCGTCCCGCTCGACCTCGGGATCAAAGAGATCGAAACGTAGGAATTCGGATCAGCTATCTGTGCGATGGCAGGGGCAAACCTCGCAAACGCATTTATATTAAGATACGATGCGAGCGACGGGTATGTGTTTATGTTTATGTCAATACACGCAAGCCCGGACAGATATATGTCGTAAAGCAGCTCATTAAGCACGTCCTGGGACATGCCTATGCCGAGATCATAAGGCTGTCCCGCGTATTGTATCGTATGGGTACTGCCTCCAAATAGGTATGTGCCGGACGGCACGGTTGTACTGTTGAATACGTTTGCCGCAACCTTTACGCCGGTTGTCGGCGGATTGGTCAGTAAAACGTTTGTCGGATTAAAGCTCGTCATGTCCACGCAGGATTTGTCACAGCTTGCACTGTTCGACGTATAGTACGGCGTATATATGGCAGGCAACAGGCCGAAATCGAGCGGGAATTTAACGCCGTAGCAATCCCCGTACAGTCCGCCGGCAGGATCGGGATAGGCGCCGAACAAATAGCAGTTCTTTGAGAGATTAAGCGGCTCTCCGAGCTTTGCATTGATATCCATGGGTAAACCGAGTGTTTTATTCAGCATTACAGGAAGCTGGTTGTTTAACACGTTTTGTAACACAAGCATGACGACGAATTGAAGATAGTTTGATATTGTTCCATTAACATAACTATCAACAAGGCTGCATACGTTAATGCCGAAGATAGAACAGTTAAAGTTTAATGCCTGTAAATAAAACCCGGGCAGTAATACACTGGTTACATGCACGGAACCGGGCGGGAAGCTGAAGTATGTATCAGGCCCCCATGGACCGGTTGCCGATGTAAATGAGGGGGTTGCTGTTGCATTGATTATAATATTGCTTACAGCAGCATATATATCACCGGAAATAGGCCCAAGAAAAGGCAGATCAATACGATAGTTAATGTCTCCGATGTTTACCGGCGCACCGGTAAGCAGGCTCCATGTGCTGTCCGGACAATTAGTGGGCCAGGGCTGGCTCGCCCATGAAGGGGTATTGCCGTTAAAAGACAGGTTAATGCCTATATTCAAAGTTGCGGGCGTGCCGCCGGAGCATGAATTCGGACTCCACCCGAGTGTTACAGACGCCTGATCATAGTATATAAGAATTCCATCGCCGACAGGCAGAGGACAGCTCGACGGTGCACAGTTATCCGTAAGCTGCATGCCGTAAGCAACATCTCCGCAGCATGATCCGCCCACAGTGCAGGGATTGAAAGGGGTATCGCCGCAGCCATTCGGCGTATAAGTGCCGCCTGAACATGTTCCGCAATATGCAATACAGCCGAAAGGACAACTCCAGCCCGTTTTTGCATAACAATAGTCCCCTGCAAAGTTCATGCCGTTGAGCGAGCTGCTGATGTATTTTATCATGTACTCCGTCGTTAACAGGTTCGCAAGCTGTGTTTGCAATGCATTTATAGCACCGGCCGTAAGTCTTACAACAAGACCGTCCGGTGCAACGCCGTAAGGGCTGAATTGATTGGGCAATCCCTGTATCGTAAAGTTCGGCGTATAGGACGTGGTCGTGGCTGTCGTGCCGGAAAAGGCTTTTAAAGCAACTGCCCTGCCGTTTGCCATGCCCTCAGCGTACAATTCTTTTGGAGAGACATTTATAGTGGGCATCTGCTGCTGCAATTGCTGGATAGGCTGATCCTGATTTACATTGATATAGGTCTGTCCAAATCCTTTATAAGGATATATTAGCAGTACATATAATAATATGCCCATGCTGAGCAATAATAATTTCTTGTGATTCATACTGATTCTCCTTTACCTTCTCATTTGATTCATTATACGCTACTTTATAACAGATGTAAACATCATCAATCAAAGAAAACAGCAGGGTATTTTTTAAACCCCTTTTCCCCTTATGTGGTTAAAGGGAATGCAGATGCGGTGGACGCAAATATCGTTTTTCAATTATCCGGGCGGCCCGCCGGGCCGCCCTTTGTTATAGTTATATGCGATATACTTGCAGGTAATGCAAGCCCTGCCCATGCAGTCCATGTTTTACCTGCGGTGTCTCTGCAATACAAGCCTTCTTCTAAGGATAAGAAAACCTATGCCTGTCAGAGGTATGAGCAGGAACATTATACCGGAACTGCCGCTTGTGCCCTGCGTACCAAGCCATGCACATCCGGAGCTTGACGATGACTTTGTCGCAAAGCTGAAGTCCAGCGTTGACGTATTATCAGATGCATCCGTTGCCGTGATAATAACACTGTGCTTACCGGGACTCAGGAAACTGAGCAATATCTGTCTCGACGAGCCGAGGGACTTTGACGGAGAGCCGTCAAGGCTGTACGCAACCGCGATCTCGTCCGACGGCGTCTGATAATCAGAGACCTTGAGATCGAGTTCCACGTTCGTTCCCGTTGTTGCACCGTTCTGCATGTTTGTAACGGATATCGCGGGCGGCACAGTGTCTACCCTGAACGTGAGGCATGCCGGCGTAAGGTCCGAGAAATTACCCTTGTTCTTTGCCATGACCTCAAACGTATGCACACCCTCTGTCAGAACAGGCAGGGTCGCCTCTGTCGACGTAGTAAACGGCGACCATAAGCCGTCATCAAGCCTGTACGTGTATTCAAGCTGTGCATTGTAATTCATAGGATCATAGCCCGCATAATTGATCACGGTATTGCTCGAGCTTATCCCAAGCATCTTTGATTGAATGCCGTTGACATTCAGCGTATTGAGGACAACAGGCCCTGAAGTCTGCTTGCCAATGTCCTGTCCATCAGGTACCAGTATATAAGCGTGCGGTGCACCGTTCTGCATCAATGCCTGGTACCTCGGCGCACCGAGTATGCCCTGCCAGTTCAACGGGCCGTACGCATAAGCGTATGCCGATAGAAAATCAGGTGTACCATCGGCATCGGCATCCAGTGCATTCGGATCAGGACCGATATAATAGAAACCCACGTTTATACCGAGCGCACCGAGATTGATCGGTGCCTGGATATAGCCGCCGAGCACGGTCGACAGAAGAACGGGTATGATCTGGGCAATGCCGTGTACCATATCCTGCGTTATGCCGGGGTATATGTTCGTTACCTGCGTAATCTTGGGAACAAGCAGGAAATTAACCATTAATGCGCCGTACGTAGACGGAGGCAAGGGCGTGGGAACAAGGTAACTTATGTCCGCGCCTGCCTGCAGGTTCCAGTTTAACGTGAACATCCTTTGCTGGACACCACCTACCTGTGCATAGAAATCTATCTGATAGTTCGGCAGTGCCGCATAGATCATGCTCGTGGTAAGTGTACCGGACGTAAACGTCTCGGACAGGTTGCGTCCAAGCTGTAAAGATGTCGGAGGCGGGTTGTTCGTCCCGCTCGACCTCGGGATCAAAGAGATCGAAACGTAGGAATTCGGATCAGCTATCTGTGCGATGGCAGGGGCAAACCTCGCAAACGCATTTATATTAAGATACGATGCGAGCGACGGGTATGTGTTTATGTTTATGTCAATACACGCAAGCCCGGACAGATATATGTCGTAAAGCAGCTCATTAAGCACGTCCTGGGACATGCCTATGCCGAGATCATAAGGCTGTCCCGCGTATTGTATCGTATGGGTACTGCCTCCAAATAGGTATGTGCCGGACGGCACGGTTGTACTGTTGAATACGTTTGCCGCAACCTTTACGCCGGTTGTCGGCGGATTGGTCAGTAAAACGTTTGTCGGATTAAAGCTCGTCATGTCCACGCAGGATTTGTCACAGCTTGCACTGTTCGACGTATAGTACGGCGTATATATGGCAGGCAACAGGCCGAAATCGAGCGGGAATTTAACGCCGTAGCAATCCCCGTACAGTCCGCCGGCAGGGTCGGGATAGGCGCCGAACAAATAGCAGTTCGTGGAGAGATTAAGCGGCTCTCCGAGCAATTTATTGATATCGAGTGGTAAGCCAAGCCCGCTGTTCAGCATTGTCGGGAGCTGGGTGTTTAACGCGTTTTGTATCGTGCTTTGAACAGTGCCCTGAAGGTATCCTGATACCAGCCCATTAATCCATGTAGCAATCGACTGACATGGATTCCAGCCGAAGATGCTACAGCTCCAGTTTAATGCCTGTACATAGAACCCTGGCAAAGATACACTGTTTACATGTACGGAACCGGGCGGGAAGCTGAAGTATGTATCAGGACCCCATGCGGTGGTTGCCGATGTAAATGAGGGGGTTGCTGTCGCATTAATACTGATGTTATTTACTGCTGCGTACCCATTACCTGTCAGCGTTCCAACTATAGATATGTCGGCACGATAGTTGATATCACCGACATATAACGGCGCAGATCCCGGGCCAGAGCTCCAATTGCTGTCAGGACAGTTATTGGGCCACCACTGGCTTGCCCATGAAGGGGTATTACCGTCGAAGTACAGTTGAATGCCTATGTTTAAGCTCGTAGGCACGCCGCCAGGACATGTGTTCGGGCTCCATGCAAGGGTTACATTTGCCTTATCATAGTACATCAAGATGCCATCACCCGCAGGCAGGGGACAGCCTGAAGGCTGACAATCATCCGTAAGCTGTACTCCATACTTGGCATCCGCACAGCATGAACCGCCGTAGCTGCAAGGAGAGAACGGGCCGTCGCCGCAGCCATTCGGCGTATAAGTGCCGCCTGAGCATGAACCGCAGCTTCCAAGACAGCCAAAAGGACACGTCCAGTTTGCCGTTGCCCAGCAAAAATCGCCTGCAAAGTTCTCGCCATTAAGTGAGGTGCCTATATATTTTATCATGTATTCCGATGTTAACAGGTTCGCAAGCTGTGTCTGCAATGCGTTTATAGCGCCGGATGTAAGCCTTAAAACAACGCCGTCAGGCGCAACGCCGTAAGGGCTGAATTGATTGGGCAATCCCTGTATGGTAAGGTTCGGAGTAAATGCCGGGGTTGTGGCTGTTGTGCCGGAAAAAGCCTTTAAAGCTATTGCAGTGCCCTCTGTAAAGCCCTGCTCATACAATGCTTTTGGAGAGACGCCTGTAAGAGTGGGCATAGGCTGCTGTTCATATTGCTGGATAGGCTGGTTTTGATTCCCATTAAAATAGGTCTGCCCAAATCCTTTATAAGGATGTATGAGTAATACGTATAAAAATATACTCAAGGTAACCACTAACAATTTTTTGTTATCCATGGCTGTCCCTCCTTTACCTTCTTATTAAACTCATTATACATAAATCTATAACGGATGTCAATAGCATAAAAATATCTTAATAATAGTTTATGTATGCAAACATAAGCGCATGACTCGTTGCGTTTCTATAACTTATGCCGAGCCCGCCTGCGGGTGATTTAGCCATGCTTATCCAATAGCCTGTTCTGTAGATATCCGATCTGTCGACATAGTACGTACTCCAGCCCTTGTTTCCTCTTATGGCAAATTTTAATGCGTCATTCGTTACGTCCTGGTATGCAACAACGGGATTCCCGAATTGATCTATTGCAATGGAATTGTAAGCCCCTACAAAACTCTCTGCGTCTATGTATTCATAATTCCAGCCCGTCCCGTCGTTATAAGCATACCTGAGTGTCCCATTATCAGCGTCATAATAGCTGATATGCGGATTATTAGCGCTGTCCAGCACAAGTGAATTATACATGCCCACGTCTTTTGACGACGGCTGCAACTCTGATCCGTTGGCAACGATCTGAAGGTTCCACTGCTGGGTTGACGTATCATAGCTGCCGAGCTTAAGTGTCCCGTTTGATGCGTTATAATAGCTGACGTACGGGATTCCCTGTGGCGTGAGCTGGAGCGAGGACGTGAAGTTGATGTCGCCGGTCCCATACCCCTGCTGCAAAGAAGCACCGGTGTCCACGAACTGGAGATTAAGCCCGTTACTGCTGCTGATAAAGCCGTACTTCAACTCGTAATTAAGAGGGGCTGCGGTTATGTAGGTAAAATGGGGATTGCCGTTTACATCAAGCTTGAGGGAGCTGTATGTGCCGTTCGGATTAAACGGATCTATTGTCTTGATCACCCATCCCTGCTGGGTTTTATAGGCATACTTTAATACGCTGTCAGTGGCATCATAGTATGTGATGTGCGGCACATTGTTCCCGTCAATCGCGAGCGACGGGTATAGACCGGTGTCGCCGTTCTTATCCACAACCTCCGTAACAAAGCCGCCGCCGTTATAATGCGCCAGCTTTAACACCCCGTCCGTGGCATCATAATAAGCTATCCATGGATTTCCATTGTTATCAAAAGCCATCGAGGAAAAATAGCCTGTGTCCCCTGTGGTATCGACCGTGTATATAACACTGCCGGGAAGCATGCCCGAGCTTGTAAACTGGCCTGTTCTGCCGCAGTTTACTATAAAAAGCCCCGCCATTATCAATATAATAAAAAGATATATACGTTTCATAAGTTATTGTAATCAATAATACCGAATTTTATTGTAAACAAGTTAAACCCGGGTGCATACTGCTGATACGTAACAGTGGGCGTACCTGTCGGTGCGAGTGCCAAAGACGGATAAAACCCCGACAGCAATGCAGAGTCGAGTATGGAGATGTTCCACCTGTTGTCGGATATGAATGCTACCTTAAGCTGATTGAACGTAGAATCATAGTAGGCTATAACCGGGTTGCCGTTACTGTCAAGGATAATAGAGTTTGTGACAAACTTGACACCGCTCTCATAATCAACATACTCATTATGAAAGGCGGAGCCGTCATACCATGCATACTTCAATGCTATCGTTACTGTGCCCGTATTCTCGGTATATGAGAGATGCGGATAACCTTTGCTGTCGAGGGCGAGGGAAAGGTATTGACCGTCATCGTAGCCTGAATTGTCTACAACCTGTGTTATCCAAGCACCCCCTTTATTCTTCGCTATCTTCAACGCATGATCAAAGACATCATAATATGCAAGCCATATTGTTCCGTCAGGAGCTACAGCAATAGCTGTGGAATATGCCGTGGACGCGAGCGGCTGCGCCAGTGCCCTGCCTTCTATGCCTGGATCAACTACCTGCGGTGATATGGATGTGCCAGACGACCATGAAACGTACCGCGGATAAGCAGCAACAACCCTTGAAGGATCATTGCTGTCAAGCACGACGTGCATATAACTGATGTTCACCTTGTCGTTTTGCCCGAGTTTCAAAGACGTGTAAAGGCCCGTCTGATTGTAAGGCTGTGCCGAGGTAACATGATCGAGCGTATACATCTTAGGCTGTGCAATACTTCCTATATTTGAAGGCAACGGGCCCGTTACCATTTCAAGGGCATTGGAAATGGGATCAAAGTAGCTTATATAGTAATTATTACCGTTCGATATCCCCATTGATCCGTAACTTCCCGCATCGATGTAACCGGTCCCGCCGGTAACCACAACATTGTCCCAGTATCCGGACCGGTCAAGCCATGCCATCTTTAACGTACCGTTATAACCATCCCTGTACGCCACATAAGGCACACCGCCGGAAGTATATGCAAGGGAAGAATACGCACCTATCTGTGTACCGCTATCGATGATCCTTGAAAGCATTTTCATACCGAGAGGACTCGTGTGGCTTACAAGAAATGCCCTGCCGCACCCGTAGCCTGACATCAAAATTACAGCAAATAGTGCATAAGTAAATCTTAACCTGATTTGACGCCGTTTTTTGCTCACTTTTCAGCCTTCACCATTTTTTTAGTTTAAAAATATTAAAAAAGCGTCCTGCCAAAGGCAGGACGCCAATACGATTATCTTATTTCCTTTTCCCTTCTCTTCAACACGTACACGAATACTAGCGGAACTATTATCATAAACAGAAGCGTTAACAAGCCCGCATTCCCTTGATCGGATGTCGTTGAACAGCCGAAGAAGCCTGATTTGGCACCGTTTACCACATTAAAGTTGGCACTGACATCACTCGCATTACCCGCCAGATCAACGGCTTGTATAACCACCGAATGGCTGCCTGAGCTGAGTCCGGATAGTACAACATCTTTGTTTGTAGACGGCGTCGTAAAGCCCTTGTTATCAAGATTGTATAAAATGGCGATCTCGTTAGACGGGGTTTGATCGTCGGACGCCTGCACCTCAAAGGTTGCCCTGCTTCCATTCACCGTCCCCTGCGGACCTGTGACAGAAAGTGTCGGCGGGATAGAATCAATATCAAAGGTCAGCGTTGCCGGGGATGCGGATTCCATACTATTGGCATCAATCGCCTCAACCCTAAGGGTGTGCTGTCCTTCAAGCAAGTTACTAAGCTCAATGTGATTTCCTGAAATATAGAATGACCATGGTCCGTTATCCATGCTGTAAACATAGTTGATCCCCGTGTTCTGCCCGTTAACCTCATACCCGGACACGCCGACAACACTCGAGTATGCTGTCAAGCCTGCTTCTTTCGTCTGTTTTGCGTCCAAAACGATGTTTGAACCGCTCAAACCGCCTACAGACACGTCTGCAGCAGGATACGGGAGACCGAGCTGCATCGGGCTTGGCTGGGGTGATGATAGACCAAGTGAAGACGTAAGCCCTGTAGAGCTGAGCAGCGTAAAGATCAGACCCGGATCGATATTCCCGACAATGGATGCATAAAAAGCAAAGTAGCTCGGGTTGCCTGTGGTTGGATCAATCAGACCCGCGGGACCGATGTAGGGTGCATCAAATGTAATACCAAGCAGCGGTGCGAGATTGACTGCGAGATCCAATCTGCCGTTGATTGCGGTTGTCAGCAATGTCGGCAGTATCTGGGAGATTGCATTGTGCATACTGGTAACCGTAAGCGGCAATGCTGCAGAATATGGTATGTATTCCTCAATAGTCGGTTGATCCGCAAGCAGTACCCTGACAACACGCGCAGCTGCGGGAAGATTGGGATCGGTCCACACGGTAATTCCAAAACCCGCGGTTAGACTTATATCCAAACCGAACACCCGCTGATAATCACCAGCCCCGGTTGTGTCTACATAGAAATCGGTAACAAAATGGGGAATAACCGCGTTTAAAGTCCCCCAGACACCCGAAGGCCCTGTAGATGGAGCCGGTACCGGACCCAGGGTCGTTGTCATGGTTGTATACATTGCAGGACCGGTTTTTATGTACGGCGTATCTATCAGCTGATTGTATGCACCCGATTCGGGGCTTATCAGCGTTGGCCGTAATGATATCTGCATCGGCATCTTGGGATAATACTCGGTAAGTGCCGGCATAAGTAAGCCGAATATGGTGGTGGTAAGATACGTTCCCACAAGACTGCCGAGAGTCGGAGTATTCTTGTTTACGTCGAGGCACAGAATACCATCTGTGTAGACATTATACAATAGTTCTGAAAGCACGTTTTCATGGACCGCAATACCTGCCATGTAGGACCCGCCTGTAGGTGTGGTGCCTCCCATCTCAAAACCCGGAGCCGGGATAGGATTCATAATAATCGGTCCCGCACCTGTAGGCATTGTTACGCAGGAGCCGAGGTTGTATTTCAATCCGAGACCTAAACCGCCGGGATAGAATTCTATGCCGTTGTTGTCCGCTTTAAAGCCCCAGTAGAACCCGGCATCGAGCGTGATCTTTCCGCCCGTTACAAACGGATCGGCAAATGTTAGCGATGATATTAATGTGCCGGCATCATAAAGCATCGTTGGACCGAAGTAGTATTCAAGTGCCGAATTGAAGTTGTCCTGTGCCTGTGCATTAAACTGTGCATCTATGTAAGGAATCAATGACGAGATCAAACACGATTTATAGGTTTGACTCCCATCGTTAACAAGCGGATTAGGGCATGCCATATCTGGCGTAAGCGCAAAGTGGAATCCAACGCCGAGATTTGCCTGAAGCAACTGGATGCCGATCATGGTACCGGGCTGAGGGTTCGGCTGGGTTGTTGCCGTGGGCCAATAGGTCGGGAGATTTCCACCGAGGATCGTAAGGTTTGCACCGATGGATAAATACGGGACGGTTGCCCAACCGTGAGCAAGTACATAATCCGTTATAGCCGCACCGGTTGTCGACGTGTATGCAGTGCCTGTGTATAGATGAACATCGAGTTTAACATTATCAAGGTTGATATTAACACCCATGGTACCTGCCGGGGCGTTTGGCAAGCCTGATGGGGTCGGGTTTGCAGAAATTCCTGTAGGGCCTACCGTGTATGTAAATACATACCCATCATAATCCCAATCCTGAATATAAACCGCAAGACATGTCATACCGACAAGCGGAATACTCAAACACGTATCTACCAATGCCTTTGGATTTCCCGTAGTCGAATCGGTAAATGCTTTTGTGATCAGATTCTGGATCATGGTAGTAACCGTAGGGGATGTGAGTATGTTGTTGAGCTGTGTGTTAAACCAGCCCAGTCCATTGTTCGTTAATCTAAGAGTAAATGAGTACGGATCAACCTCAGGCAGAGCATAAGAATTTTTTACATTCGCAAAAGATACCCCTCCTATTAAAATGAGGAGCGCAAGATAGAACCCTAATCTTTTTTTGCTTTTCATATTTCCCTCCCAAAATTTTTTATTATGGGTTTTTTATACAGTACAATAAAATTCTTGTCAAGTCTATTTTTTTCAACAGCTGCTGTTTAAAATTGTGCATAAAAAATCAAACCGGTTTACTTTTTCAAACTTATATAGTTGACTCGGATGGCATGTCCTTGTAACAGACCGTCATGCAGGTAGATGAGAAATTTGAATGATGAACGATTCAGTAATATCGTTTCAATAAAAAAGTCTTATGAAAAGCAGGAGCGGTTCATGAACTGCCCCTGTTTAGACAGGGCAAGAAGGAGTTGAAATGAAGAGATTTTGTTTGGTGATCATTTTTGTCGTAATATGTGCTGGTGTTAATGCGCATGCGGATATATATCCCGGAGTAGGAGGCGACGTATCGTTTACGGACCAAAATAATATATACTATACTGCGTACGGGACACTCGGCTATACCCCTTCTCCAAAAACGTACGCCGACGTAGGATACACCCATGAGTGGGATGTCACTCAAACGGCAAGCTCAATGGAATTTCATATCGTCAGTGCGGACCTTTATCATAAATTGTATAAAGACTGGAAACTTGGAGGTTCTGCAAGCTACACTTTTGCAGCCACACCGAATGCTTATGGATATTATTTTTTCCTGTCAAGACTTGAAGCAAGGTATTCATTGGTTCATAATGTAGAGATCGGAGCCGGTCCTGTTTATTATGATGTGTACGGGATAGGAGGTTTTATAGGTGCATTCATCGGATTGTACCTTTATCCGGCTTATAAATGGTCTATAATCGCAAGAGGAACCATGGACACTGCCATCTCGCAGAATGTATCTCAACAGGATACGGCGATCAGCCTCGGCACGTCCTACAATATAATCCGGTATTTTGGCGTATATGCTATATACAGGCTGTCTACGGGTATTTCGACCTCTCCTGCAAACAACACTACCGCCAATAACCCGATCCAGAATAGAGGAGGCATTGGTACAATGGCAATGGGTACCGGTATGCCGGGTTCATCTAACAGGGACAGCGGGAGCTATCCTGTCATCGGCTATTACACCTCAACCATATCGACATTTACACTTGGACTGTTCGTAACGTTTTGATCTATATTTTGTCTAAACAATAAAGAAAGGAGGTATATATGAAAAAGCTTTTAACGGTCATAACATTGGTATCTGCGTTCGTTTTTGCCTGCAGTTTGTACGCAAATGCGCAGGGAAATTCAGAGGTGAACAAGAACGCCATGGAAAACATCACAGGCATGAACTCAAAAGCCCTCAAGGGGCTTGAGGCAAAACATTTCGGCAGCGGCGAGATTGCTATCGCATCCGCGATAGCAAAGAAAACAAACCAGCCCGTGGACAGCATACTCGCTTTAAGAAAACAAGGGCTTGGCTGGGGGGAGATCGCCCGGAAGTATAATCTCAAACTCGGAGATGTAATGAAATCCGTTTATGCCAGCATCAACGCGGCGGAAAAGAACGCAAAAGAAACGCACAATGAAAAAGCGATAAGGGAAGCACAGCATGTAAACGAACAGGTACAGAATGAAGAGAAGATGAATATGCGTGAAATGATGGAGAACCGCAATCAGGAAATGAGGCAGCATGAGAACATGATGAATCACCAGAATAACAGCCCTTCAGAAGGCATAGGCTACCGCGGCATGAAATAACAGCAGGTTAACCATCACCCATTTAATTCCGCTTTCAAAAAGCCTGTTACGGGGGGGAAGCGTATCGCAGTTCTATTGCAGGGCAGACCGTGTATCTGCCCCTGCCGGGGAACATAAATACAGGCTGCTTCTACTTTACGGACAGCGTATTCATCCCGGATACCGGCTGATAAGCCGCATTAAATGTCACCGTGCCGGGTCCGCCAAAGTTGGGATCATTCTCATCAAGTACCTGTATCTTTCCATAATTGGCATCGGGTGCGCAGTCATAACCATAAGTTTTAGGTTTCGGAACAAGCTGTGTACACACCGCATACACATGGCCGATTAAAGCCGGCACTGTATAGCCTGTTATCGGATAGCCTTCTGTCGGCAATGAGCCGGCCTGATCCCAGTCAGACATATAACCCAGATCCATTATAGAGCCTCCGTTTATGCCGTTAAGCAATATAGATTCAGTACCAGCAGTAAGCCCCTGCGCCATTATATTGCCGCCTGTCGCCGTCTTATAAGTATTAGAATTCAATGAGCTGCAGTCAACAACCGTAAATCCGTTTAACACCAGGCCTGATTTTGCGGCATCTGCCGAATATACATGTAAAGTTACCGGAGCTGATGCCTCCGGCCTTGGTGCTGCAAGAACAATATTACTGCTGTAGCTTAAGATAGAGTCGTTTTCTCCCACAGCCCTTATTGCAAAGGCGTAAACAGTACCGTTCTGGAGTCCATTGACGGTAAAGCTTTGTTGGCCCGTTACCGGCGGCTTTAACGGGATTGTCGGCGCCTGCCCATTTATAACCGTAAATGCGGATGCAAGACTTTTTTGAGAATCGGCAGTAGCCGTAATTATACTGCCCGGTGCCATATATACATTGTAGCCGTTAAAGTATGCTTCGTAATTGCTGGTCTGCCATACAAGTGTTATTGACCCGTTATTTTCTATTGCCTGCAGTGCAAGCGGAGGCGCAAGGCTTGAGACGTAAACCGTTGATGATGTAGAGCTCTTGCACGAACTCAATACTGCACCCATTAACATCAGGAAAATAAACACGCAGTTCTTTTTCATATTTTTTATCTCCTTTGTAGCGTTTTTTATTTTTGTTTCACCAGCATATCTATTGCACTATCCCATCTTGCGAGATACGATTTTCTCTGGGCAACGGGCATGAGGGGTTTAAATGTTTTGTCCTCTTTCCATTGCTTTTCCAATTCTTTAGTATTCTTCCACATGCCTATTGCAAGCCCCGCGAGCATGGCAGCTCCGATGGATGTTGTCTCAACATTCATGGGCCTCACAACGGTTATACCGAGAATATCGGCCTGGAATTGCATTAAAAGATTATTATTGCTTGCACCGCCGTCCACCTTAAGTATTTTTATCTTCTGGCCCGTATCCTCTTTCATTGCCTGCAGAAGTGCGGATTCCTGCGATGCGATGCCTTCAAGTATTGCCCTTGCGATGTGTGCCTTTGTTGTCCCTCTTGTTATGCCCGTTATTATGCCTTTTGCACCGCTTTTCCACCACGGTGCGCCAAGCCCGCTCAATGAAGGCACGAAGATCACGCCGCCGCTGTCGGTCACCTGCGATGCAAGCGGTTCAATATCCTCTGATCGGGTTATGATGCCGAGCCCGTCCCTTGCCCATTGAACTGCAGCCCCTGCTATAAGAGCGCTTCCTTCAAGGGCATAGGTAATCCTGTTCTTGATCTGCCATGCAATGGTTGTTAAAAGCCCATGATTGGACATTACAGGTTTATTGGATGTATTGAAAAGGACAAAAGAGCCGGTGCCGTAGGTTGCCTTTGCCGTGCCTCCATCAAAACATGCCTGTCCAAACAGGGCTGCCTGCTGATCCCCCACGAGACCCGTGATCGGAATCCCGTCGGGAAGCGGCGAAAAACCCCTTGTATAACCGAATATCCCTGAGGTTGGCTTGACCTCCGGCAGGATATACTGCGGCACATTTGTTATCTTTAGAAGCTCATCATCCCATCTCAAATGCTTTATATTGAATAACAGCGTTCTCGATGCATTGCTGACATCTGTCGCATGGTTTATACCACCTGTCAGATTCCAGAGCAGCCATGAATCGATAGTGCCGAATGCAATCTCTCCTGCGGCCGCCCGCCTCCTGAGCCCTGTTATCGTGTCAAGCAGCCACATGATCTTTGTTCCCGAAAAATAGGGATCGAGAACAAGGCCCGTTGATCGTTTAAAAATCTTTTCATACCCGTGTTTTTTTAACTTATTCACAATCGCGGATGTCCTCTTGCACTGCCATACAATGGCATTATAAACCGGCTTTCCCGTTTTTTTATCCCAGAGTACCGTTGTCTCTCTCTGATTCGTGATACCTATTGCCGCTATCTTATGCGGGTCTATGCCAGACTTTGCGATAACCGATCTTATACTGTCGCCCGTGATCTTCAATATGGCGGCAGGATCATGCTCAACCCATCCCGGTCTTGGATATATCTGCTGAAGCTCGTTTGAAGCGGATGCGACGATCTGCATCGACGCATCTACAAGCAGAGCCTTCGTAGAAGTAGTGCCCTGATCAATTGCGAGTATATACTCTGTCATACTCCCTCCTCATGTTTATCATATTTGAACCCATGTTATCACGTTTAAACACGCACATCGTCCAATACCATACTTCACTCCCGGATAAATTAATAAATAGTAGACCGCCTGTCCCCGGAAACTGCCCTGCGAGGTATTTTCGCCGGAGCACGGCTGTCTCTTGCTTTTGTGTAGTCTGCCGCCCACGGATCGTCACTGTACTTCTCCATCCATTCAAGCTTGTTAAAATATTTGGAGCAGTAAAAGCATGGGAAATGATCAAGCTCCGAGAGCCCGCCTTTTTCTATGAGCCCTATTTTATCAACATTAAATTTGTGTATAGCATCAGCCCATAATTTGTGCGCCTCGTATAAGCTTGCCGTGTTTAGATCCGCAATAATATCGGATTCATCGGAAGAACCCGTATAGCCCGAAAGCTGGCAGCAGAACGTAAGCCTGCCTTTATAATCCACGTTCGGAGCGTACATGGTGAGTGCCCTGCACTGCAGGAAACCGAGAGGTTCATAATGCCCCAGCGAAAAGTTTATCTCGAGTTTTAGTGTACTTTTGAGCTTTTCAACCCGTTGTTCTGCATCCCTGTACTGGTCCGGTGAGAGTACTAAGCCGTGATCGTATGACGGCGGCGTTGGCTCGAGGTGTGCATAGAAGAGCCTTTTTAAACCCAGGTCGGATGCTAAAAATGACATTTGTTCTATTTCATTAAAGTTCTTTTTGTTTATGGTCATCTGAATGCTCGTTTCTACACCCTTTATCCTGAGTATGCTGACAGCCTGCATTATCCGCTTGAAAGAGCCTTTGCCCCTTATGTAGTCATGCGATGCTTCTTCTGCCCCGTCTATAGAAATGGAAACCCCCGCGAGTTTCGTGCGCCTGCCCGGGTGCTGAGGATCGTTGAGCATCTTCCACACCTGAGTGAAATTCCATGCGTTTGTAATAAAATGGTACGTATAATCATACCGGACGGCCGTATCTATTATACCGGAGAACTGCGGATGCAGTGTGGGCTCTCCGCCCGTGAATGCAACATGCTTCATACTATAAGCCTTTGCCTGTTTAAGTATGCTGTCGAAGAGCTCAACAGATATGTAGCTTCTTGTATCCGTTTTATCCCTTAAACAGTGCAGGCAGCTTAAGTTGCATTTGTTCGTAAGCTCAAAACTCATTTCATAAAACGACATCCGTTCTCCTTCTAATGATCCCTTATCACACTTAGAGGATTTTTTAAAACATCCCTGCCAAGTATTGCTTCGTACGACTTTACCTGATTTAAAAGTACGTTCAATACCGCCGCATGCCTGCCGGCATACTCCTCATCCATAAAGAGCATCAATGACTGAGGAATAAGCATCGCCATTGCCCGCGTTTTATCGATCCGCTTTATGATCGTTCCATCTTCACCCCCGCGCTCAAGAAACATGATCGTATCCGGTACGATCTCTTCCACGGTGTTAAAATAAGAATACGGTATATTGGATTTTTTAAACGGCGGGTCCGGCATGACCGCACCTTTTAAAAACCGGCCGTACAGCTTAATAGTATCCCCGGTAACATTTATGGGTTTTTTAAACCCCAGTGCTGAAGCCTTTTTATCTTCGTACCGTAAAAATACCGCGTCATCGGAGCATAATTGAAAACCATTAAAAACAAGGCCGAGAGCCAGGGTTGTCTTACCCGACATACCCATGCCGCACAGCAGCATAGAGCGTCCGGCACCCCGTACACCCGCCGCATGGAGATAATACAATCCATTACATCTCAATAATTCTATGAGTCCGATCGTTAAAAATACGGACGAGAACCAGGAACCCCTTTTGAGCATTGCCCCGCCGACGTAGCCTGTAAAGATATTGTTCCTTTTATCAACAATCCCTATCGTAGTTCCATCACTTAATAAAAGCCCCTCATCAATCTCATAACCTTTCAGGTGCCCGTAAGAGAACAGGTGCGGCTTATCCGGATCGATTTTTATATCATGTTTTTTATCTGTAAAAAATCTCAGTCTGATAAGCGTGCTCTGCACCTTATCATGCCCGGCGGCTACAGGATATGCATCAAAAAAGGTCCTTACCGCCCCGAATAATCGTTCGTTATCCGCTTCTGCAAGGACGGATATGCCCGATATTATGTTGAATAAAAACCTCATACTCATTGTATCCGTTATTGGTTTTAACACAAAGAATGCAATAAGAACTGCAGGAGCGGTCCGGTGAATCGCCCTGTTTTCAGGCGGCACATCCGGCCGTACCTACGAAGGTACAAAAAGGTTTTTCATCACGAGGCGGTCTAACCTCCGGAATCTGCGCCTTTTTTTAAAAATATAACTTACGTCCATCTTTTTGTAAACAACCATCAAAGGCGGCAGGCTTTAAAAAGACGAGCACGCGATGTTATTACCGGACCCGGGGAAATATCGTATAACAGTTCAACCTTGATTCTCAGATGCACAATTTTTATCGGGCTTGCCATGCTGTCCGCATTAGAGTATCATTATTAGTTGAATTATGAACTTTAATATCCATGATGAGTATAACAAATGCGTAAAGTGCGGTAAATGCAGGTCGGTTTGCCCGGTTTTCAAAGAACTGAACGATGAGGGGGCTTCTGCAAGGGGAAAGGTAACGATTATTCAGGCACTGCTTGAACAAAACATTGAGCCGTCTGCGAGATCAAAGCTTTTTATATCCCAGTGCCTCTTGTGTGAAGCATGCGTTTCCGTTTGTCCGAACGACGTTAGAACCGATTTGCTTATCTTATCTGCAAGGGAAATGCTTGTCGGGAAACTGGGGTTTGATTATACCGAACTAAGCATTACTAAATTTGGTTTCTCAAAAACGGGTTTAAGCTTCAAGCTGATCCATATTGCAGAAAAATTTGCTGGCAAAGAAATAAGCACGCGATCGGGCATATTCTACCGCATTCCTTCGAACCGCCTGATCCCCGGGATCAAACAAAAGGCATTCTCCAGTTCAGAACAAAACATCTATAAACACAGAACAAAAACGGGGTTCTTTACCGGATGCCTTATAGATTATGTTTATCATGATATCGCAGCGGATTCCATAAAGCTTATGCGTGCCTCGGACATCACGCCGTTTATCCCGGATGAACAGGCCTGCTGCGGCTTACCAGCTTTCAGTTTAGGAGACAGGGCGGCTGCAAAAAAGCAGGCTGAGGCTGTTATGGACATGTTCAAGGATACAGAGCTCATAGTAACCGCGTGTGCATCGTGCGGATCAATGTTAAAAAACTATTATCCGGTACTCTTTAATAATGAAAAGAATGCGGTTGAGTTCTCGAAGAGGGTGAAAGATATAACAGAGGTCATAGACGAGGCAAAGATAAATAAGGGTTCGGATACGGCGGCCGTAACATACCATGATCCGTGCCATCTTAAACGGGGCATGGGCATTCATAAACAGCCAAGAAACCTGATCAAAAAAGCGGGGATGGAGATCGTGGAGATGAAAGATGCGGACAGGTGCTGCGGTCTCGGAGGTGCATTCGGCATAAAACATCACGGCCTGTCTCTCAATATATCGGAAAAAAAGATAAACAGTATAAGGGAGACTAATGTGGATATTGTTGCAACAGGCTGTCCGGGCTGCATGATAAACATATCAACCACAGCTGCCGGGTACGGGGCAGACATAAAGGTTCTGCACACGGTCAACCTGCTTGCCGGGGCTCTAACCAATAAATGATTCGGTATAGAAAGTCATTTAAATCACATTGATTATATTCATGAGCAGGTTTTCGGTTCAAATAAGGGTAAATAATAGTAGGGCTTTTTTTAATAACTTTTCAATTTTAATCAACACCCAGAAATAAAATCTTGACAAAAATGTCAAAAATATATATTTCTCTCTCAATAAGAGGGGATGTGATAACGCATTATGATGCAGTTATAATAGGTTCTATGTTTGGTGGAGCTATACCTGCACTTTGTATTGTGTAGGATGTAAAGCAAGGGAGATATATTTTTCAATTGGATAATTCATTTTTACAATCAAATAAATGTTTTCAGGGGGAATCATGAAGTTAAAATCACTGTTGCTTATATTATTTGCCATTACTGGAAGTATTGCCTGTTCAAAAAATAGTAATAATCAGAGTAATATCCTAACTGCGAATAGCGAATCACAGATCAGGGACTTGCTTGGTGTACCTTTGAACGCAAAACAAGTAATGATAGTAAGCCAATCATCACACTGGGATATAGACTGGCTTGAAACGTTCAATGGATATTATACAACATTTGTAGAACCAATAATTGAACAGGCATTAAACATGCTTGATAATAACAAGGGTTATTATTATTCAATTTGCGAGATAGCATATCTAAAAAAGTTCTGGGATGAGCACCCTGAAGATCATGCAAAGATCATAAAATATCTTAAAGATGGGCAATTAAGAATCGTTGGCGGCGGTATGACAAGTCCTGATATAAACCTTCCAACAGGTGAGGCTTTAATGATGGATTGGTTTTATGGGAATCAATGGGTATACAACATTGCCGGAGTAAAACCTATTACAGCCTGGCAGCCTGATAGCTTTGGTCATGCACAGAGCCTGCCTGATATACTTGGTTCACTTGGTTATAAATATGTTGGGTTTTCAAGGGTACCCGGAGTTGAGTCCATGTCACAGTGGCTTGGATATGTTCCACCAGATCCAAATAGTTTTGCAGCAAAACTAATATCTAACGGCTCTTTAGATTTTGTCTGGAAAGGCATTGGCGGGGCAGAGGTGCTTGCACATTTTGTAATTGGCAGCTACGGGTTTGGAGATGCACTTTATGCTGCCACAGATACAACTTCAGTTGGTGTATTCAACAAATTTATAAGCATACTTAAACCTGTTTCACCAACAGGATACATGTTTGTTCCGGTTGGAGCTGATTTTATGCTGCCTGCTCCAAACTTACCTAAAATAATATCATACTGGGACGCGACCATGTATCAGTCAACAGGCGTATGGATAACCATGGCTACATTTGAAGATTATATGAAACTTGTTTCCTTTCACGAAGCTCAATTACCTGTTTATTCTGTAGACCTTAATCCGTATTGGACAGGTTATTATGGCAGTAGGCCAGAGCTAAAAAAGCTTTCAAGGGAAACGACAAATACTCTATTAGCAGCACAACTATACTCTATTATAGCTGGTAATGCAGGTTACATTTATCCATCTGATAACTTAAACAATGTGTGGTCATTATTTGTATTATCAAATCATCATGACTGGGTTACAGGGACTGGTACAGATACGGTTTATTATAGTGAACAGCTTCCTGTGATGCAGGAGACATTAAACGAGGCAGATGCACTTGAGCAAACAATTACATCATACATTGCAAATCACATTAATACATCCTCTATTACAGCTACTGATATCTCTTTAATTATGTTTAATCCATCGGGTTTTATTAGATCAGATGTTGCTCAGGTATCTGTATCTTTTAATAATCCCGGGACTAAAAGTATCGGGATTGTTGGTCAGGATGGTAGCACTGTTCCGTCCCAGATTATTACAGAAACCACATACAATGACGGGAGTATTGATAATGCAATAGTTATGTTATACGTTAATAACATTCCGTCACTTGGATATGCGGTTTATTCTGTTATACCTAATGGCACCTCTTCTTCAACAGGTCCTACAATGACAACAGATGCACAAGGTGATGTTGTTCTTTCCAATCAATATGAAACACTTGTGCTTGGTAAAAATGCAGGATATGCGATTACATCACTTGTTGATGATTCAAGTGATACGCAGATGATTTCAGGTCCATCAAATGATATTGAGTATTATGAAGACACTGGAGATATGTGGTCAATTGGGTCTGAACCTGATGCTTGTGGCGTATTCGTACCCATATACTCACTATCACAAGCGGTATCAACTTATACTGTATTAGGAATTGGGCCTGTTTACATAGAAATTCAGGTTCAGACAAATAGTCCATATGGCAATGTAATCCGCACCTACACGATGTATGCATCTTTAAAGAGAATTGATATGTCAACAACCTTATCCGCACCAACAGGAACAACAATTGCCGCGGTGTTCCGCACCACCATAAACAATGGCATAGATCGGATAGCCATACCTTACGGTATTATTCAAAGGTCGTTTGAATCCATGTACACGCCTCAATTCTGGCCAGGGATAGAGTGGGTTGATCTGTTAAATCCTTCTACCAATGCGGGTATTGCTATGTTTGATATTGGCAATGAGATGTGGTCATTCGATAAAGCCGGCAACATTACAATGGTATTGGTAAGAAATCCTTCAGAAAATGGTAGTTGTTTCACAAAAGGCGCGTGTGGGACAGATAATGATACGCATACACTTGATTATGCTGTGTTATCACACGCATCAGGCAGCTTTGATGTCCGTGAAGGATATGCATTCAGTTCACCTTTAACAGCAATAGTAACATCAGTACATAACGGTAGTTTACCATTGTCTTATAGCCTTGCATCTTCAAATGATACGAATGCCTTGATTACAGCGGTTAAAGAATCAAAGAATGGAAATGGCATTATTCTTAGATTATTCAGACTTACCCCAGTTCCATCTCAGACATCAATTACTGTTACAGACAGCAATATTAACACATCCGGTGCAACAATAGATGATAGCTTTGAAGACCCAATAGGAAAACCTGTTATAAATGGTTCTACAATAAGCCTTGATATAACAGGCACTATCTCTACCCTATTTTTACCCTTTGAATAATGTCTTATATGATTTTCCCTAAGTTTCCCATTTTTGCAGCTTAAAATAAAAAGTATTGATTTAACAACAAGTTACCTGTAAAAAAGTAGTGTGAAACCACACTACGACTTATATCTCTCCTGGTTTATATTTCCAGATCTTCTTTACTCCAAATCCATAGGCCAAAACGGGGTTTTCTTTTAAACATATGGCCTCAGTGGCGACCCGTCTGAATTTAATTAAACAATGTTTTAGTGAGATCTATGTATTGTTCCATGTATTGATAACTGGGTTCTATCTCAGTACCTTCATGCCATTCATTAAAGGTTGTTATTAGAATCCAGTTAGGTGCTGGCGATGCTTTTAAAGCATCATTCACAAGCGCGGTATATAAGGCTCCATTGTTCCTGTCTACGACAGAAGTTATAGTTCTACCGATATTTGAATCATTATATCCAGGGATTACTGTAAGTGCAGACAGTAGCCCATCCTGTTTTGCAAGTTCTGTAAATCCTTTATATGCATTAGCCATATTGGCTCCAGACTGTATATCCAGGAGCGGATTGTATATATGAATACCCTGAAAGCCCATGTTTTTTAACTGCGGGACACTATAAGAAGTTAAAAAATAAGACATGGCATCACCAATAAAAATAACATCAGGGAATTTGTGAATTACAGAACTCCAGTTTATCACATCCGGCGTATTAGATGGACAGTTTCCTGTGCACCATAATGCAGGGAAAATCGCCCTGCCGTATACAAATATCACAGGCTTTCCATTATACTTCAGATAGTTTTTCATCCCAAAATAGTTTTCTTTTATATAAGTAATATCGCTGATTACATTACCTATATTTAGTCCCGGTACAATCTCATAATAAATAGCTATCTTGGGCGGTGTATTAGTATCTTGAGCTACTTCAAATATCTTTTTTAGGGCATCATCCTCAAAACTGTTTATCCCCCACCATGAAACGATAAAACCGTTTATCCCTGCGCGATTTGCAAGCTCAAACTGCCATTCTATTCTTAATTCATCTGTTGAGTCATACACATCGGGATATGGGTAATCCGTTGTGCCGATATCTCTAAATCCAAGGGCATTAGTAATATCAGGATCATGCCCTGCCTCGTTCCAGTGTCTCCATTGCCCACTAAAGAAAGGGGTTCCATACCAAGGATAAAAGAAAGCTAAAACCTCTGGATGCTGCATTACTGGCACATTGCCGCTGCAGCCTTGATATACAAGTATCAGCAAAACTATCAACAGCCACGTCAACCTCTTCATAAAAAGCCTTTTGGAAAGCTTATCGGTGCTGTTCCTTTACTACTATTTGAACATGATACTATGAAAATTTCAAAACATCCTACAACTAGAAAATTTATAATGGTTATATTTTTTCCCATATCTTCTCTTACTAAAAGAGATATCTTTTTTTGACATTTTTGTCAAGTATTTTATTCTCTGGAGTTTCCTGAGTTATTTCAACAAAATAAAAATGACCTGCCTGTTTATAAAAACATCTTTTTGTGATATACTTTTCTCAAGATGAGATGCCCTTATAAAATAATCTTTGTTTTATTGGTATTACTCTCTTTCGTAAGATGTAGTAGAGAGCTTTCAAGTTTACCTGCCCTTAATAACATGAATACCCTTGATAAACTTTATATTGTGCGGCGACCTCCTATAGGTAATCTTTATGTAATTGATCTTACAGGCGAAACTTATGAAAATAAGGTGCTTGCAGCAAGCCTGCAGGGTATTGTAAATCGTAAATCAGCCAGGATATATCTTCTTGACGGCGATTCAAGTACCAATACAAGTATCAGACCATGGGAAGATACAACTGAACAAGCTTCAGAACTTTTCTGGCTTAATCTTTATAAACAGCAGTATAATATAAAAGAGGTGTGGGAAGGCAATCTTGAGAATGCACTTTTAAAGTTTTCGGATGATATAAACGGCTATATACTTATTTCCAATAATGAACCATGGACTATAAATGCAGGAACAACTATAGCAGGTATTACAGGCTCTCTTATAGCTTTTAGTGACCAACAGCCTCTTCTTGAGGCAGCAGGGATTAAATTAAAAGAGTCGTTAATTGGTAAATGGACGGATTCATCCCAGTGTTATTTAGATTTAAGACAAAAATATTACCCGCAGATGGATAGCCCGGCTATAGCAATCCTTGATCCAGAACAGTACCGTTTGCGCGATTTTTTGATACAGCAAGGTATTTTTACCATCTTTGGACGGCCCACAACCAATGACTGGCCTGCTGTAAAAGAGATCATACAGAGCCTTCCCCCTAATATACCTGTTTTTGGCTACCTTTCACTTACAGGTGAAGAGGAATTTGTAGCTATAACTACACTTTCACAGGCGGGCAAATACCTTATACCAACGGATACCACACCAAATCTTTCTTTCCATGTAGCAGTCTTACCTTATTCATCTGAAACCAAAAAAACTCGCATTTATCAAAATCATCTACTGTCAACGACAGTATGCAATCCCGGAGAGGTTAATGTAACTATTGCTATAAGTGATGGTGATAATTTAGCTATACCCTTACTTCGTTATCCGTGGTCTACTTACTGGAATTCTTCTCTTCGTGGACAGGTACCCATGGGATGGAGTATCTCTCCCGCACTGTACACGCTTGCACCTGCGGCAATGAACTATTATATAACCACGACTACCCCTCAGGATGAATTAATTGGTATGCTCGGGGCAGGGTATGCATTCCCATCCTTTTATCCCGACATTGATTTCTTTTTATCAAATAGTTTTCAGCTTATTTATACGCTCGGTTTCCCAACCTACTGGACGATTGATCCAATAGCATATTTTCAGGCCGCTCCACTGTGGGATGCTATTTCAAGAAATACTGTAAATGGCTATCCTTCAGGTGTACTGGTCGGCTATGGCGGGGCAGCAAATTATTTTCTTACACAAAAAGGTATGCCTGTTCTTATGGCAGGGAACAGCTATGCTGATACCCCACAGACTATTGCCCAGCATATAACTGATATTATAAATGAGCCTGCCTCACAAAGGCCCCTTATAACCTTTCTCTTTGCATCAGTCTGGTCTAACTCGTATGAGGGATTAGCTCAAACACTTGAGCCATTTCAGTCCCAGGGGGTTCATTTTTTGCTTCCTTCTGAAGCTTTAAAATGTATTTCACAGAAATATTAAGTTAACACAGCGTTTTAAAATTTCACTATTGAAAGCAGAACAGGAAGGGGTCTACACAGGCTGACTGAGAATGGGAAGTCTTTTTAAATTCAAAATATTCTTCACTTCCGAGAGTGAAAGCGTTATAAACAAGCTATGAAATACAAAACCAAAAGGAGCATTGATGTCTAAATTCAAACCGTATCGCAAAGAGCAATTATATCTTCGCCGCCCGGTTTAGAAGATTTTGTTCCCGAAGAACACATAACAGAGTTTGTGTATGAGACGGTAGAGGAATTGGATACCTCAGGTATAGAAAATAAATACGGTGAATTAGGACAAAACACCTATCATCCCAGGATACTACTAAAGCTACTTTTATATGGATATACAACAGTGGTGCGAAGCGGGCGTAAGATAGCTGCACGATACGAAAGTGATACGGCATACATGTATCTTGCGGAGATGTACCAGGCAATTCTCGGTCAGCATGGAAACAGGCTGTTGAAAAACTCCTCTTAAAAAGAATCTATTTTACGATCCGATCATGGTAGAACGAGAGTAATTCATTAATTGCCGGACAAAACCTTTATAGGAAGGCACTGGAGTATATCCTCTACAAAATGATCTGCCTGTTCAATACCTCTATGTCTTGCAACGATTGGGTATACCTCACCCATATTCAGGTCATTCATTATAATTATATAGTCAGATTTTGTAAGGGTTTCTTTTACCATTAAAGTGCACCAGCTAAGAGAAAAGTTTGTTTGACAAAACAGCATTATAACTATATAAACTTTATAATGGTTTTGCATCCGGAAGAGTTAGGGCTCAAAGGTGTTAACAGCATTATTGCAACCGATGAGGTGACCTTTGCAGCAAAGGCTGCAATATGGGTATAGCACAATAATCTAATACGGAGCTTTTATATATGGATGATGTGATCAGGTTTGGTACTTCAGGATTCAGAGGCATTATCGCGTCAGATTTTAACTTTAAGACTCTTGATGCTGCTGTCCGTGCAATAGCGGATTATGCGGGATCTCATCCGCTCAATACACCCCCGCGGCTTATAGTCGGGTACGATCCAAGATTCATGGGCGAGGTGTTTGCAAAAAGGTCTGCAGAACTGCTTGCGGCAAACGGTATCGACGTCCTGCTGACAATGAGGGATACACCCACGCCGGTGCTTTCGTACTATGTCATAAAACATGGGCTCGATGGTGCCGTAAACATAACGGCGAGCCATAATCCGCCCGCATACACAGGGATCAAATTCACACCGTCCTGGGGCGGTCCTGCGATGCCGGAGGAAACAAAAAAGATAGAGACGCTTGCAAACCATTATCTCAGGGAAGGGCTGTTCCGGCAAAACGCCGGAAGGACCGGCAGAATCGAGTATATTGATCCAATGTCCGGGTATATCGACGGATTAACGGACATGATCGATTTCGATATAATTACAAAAGCCAATCTCAAGATAGCCGTAGATCCCTTATACGGGGCCGGCAGAGGCTACATGAGATCCATATGCGATACCTATGGCATAAAATGCGTTTCAATACATGAAGCGAGGGACCCTTATTTTGGAGGCGGCGCACCCGATCCTGAAGAGACCCATCTGGCAGAACTGATAAAGATTCTAAAAGAAGATGAGACGATTGCACTCGGCACTGCAACGGACGGCGATGCAGACAGGTTTGGTATCGTGGACAGGGGCGGCAAATTCATTTCGCCGAATTACGTTCTGGCCGTTTTATCGGAATACACACTTTCAACGAGGGATTACGAGGGCGGTCTCGGCAGGTCTATCGCAACAACCCATCTTATGGACAGGATAGCGCGCCAGCATCAAAGAGAAATCTATGAAACACCCGTAGGCTTTAAGTACATCGGTAAACTGTTAACGGAGGAAAAAATCGTGTTCGGCGGCGAAGAAAGCGGCGGCCTTTCCATCGCAGGGCACGTACCGGAGAAGGACGGCATTCTTGCGGGGCTGCTTGTACTCGAAGCCGTGTCAAGGAGGAATAAATCCGTTGGTTTTCTTATAGAAGACGTTTATAAAATGGTTGGTACCTTATACTCGGCAAGAAAGGACATTGAACTCAGCGAACACAGCGCTGCAAATGCACGCGCACTTATGGAAAATCCTGCCAAACTTGTAGATGCACTTAAACCCGTAAACATCGATAGAACGGATGGACTTAAATTTTTGCTCGAAGGCGGTGCATGGCTGCTTTTAAGGCTGTCCGGCACAGAGCCCGTGATCCGCATATACGCGGAGGGGAGGCGTATAGAAGAAGCAGACCGGTTTATAAAAAAGGTAGAAGAGATATTAAGCCATGCTTAAAATAAACCGCATGGTTGTCGGCCCGCTTTACGTGAACAGCTATATCCTGTGGGATTCGGAATCAAAGGAAGGGATTATTGTTGACCCGGGAGATGAGGGAGAAATGCTGCTGAATGAGATAGACAAAAAAAACATAATTTTAAAACGGGTGATAATAACTCACGGTCATTTCGATCATTTAAAAGATGCTGCTTACGTAAGTTCAAAGGCGAAAGTCCCTGTACTCGCGAATAAAGAGGATTTACCCCTGATAGAGGCTGCACCGTCACAGGCAGCGTTGTTCGGGTTTCCCCAGATAAAGGTGCCCCGCATCGACAGCTATATTAAAGAAGGGGATATCGTACAGGTTGGAAGTTACGGATTTATGGTGCTTGATACGCCGGGGCATTCCCCGGGGAGCATAACGCTTTACAACAAACAGGAACGCATAGCCGTTGTCGGGGATTTATTGTTTCTTGAATCCATCGGCAGAACAGATTTTTTTGGCGGTGATTACAAAACATTGCTTCTCAGCATAAAAGATCGTATACTCACGATGGCGGATGATACGCTTGTATTATCGGGACACGGAAACGAAACAACGGTGGGCCATGAGAAGGCGTACAACCCGTTTTTAACAGAGTTTTATAGAAATGAAACTTGAAGGCAAAAACATACTTGTCGGAGTAACAGGCGGTATTGCTGCATATAAAGCGGTAGAGCTTGTCAGACTGCTGACGAAACGAAAAGCCGCTGTCAACGTGGTAATGACGGAAAATGCGGAGAAGTTTGTTACAAGATTGACATTCCAGACAATCTCCGGGAATCCCGTTATTCCGGATACCTTTGATCTCGCATACGGTGCCGAGATAAAACACATCTCAATACCAGGCGATACGGATCTCGCTGTCATAGCACCTGCTACCGCAGATTTTATCGGCAAAGCCGCCGGCGGCATTGCGGATGATCTTCTGACCACCATGATGCTTGCGATTACAAAACCCGTACTCATAGCACCGTCAATGAATGTTCACATGTACGAGAATGGCATAGTTCAGGACAACATAAAAAAACTAAAACGGTACGGCTTTTATTTTATAGAGCCCGATTCGGGCTGGCTTGCATGCGGATACGAGGGTAAAGGAAGGCTTGCAGAGCCAGAGGATATCGTAGAAGAGATCGAATCTATTTTAAGTAAAAAGGACATCAAAGGAAAAAAACTCATCGTTACCGCAGGGCCTACGCGTGAGTATATGGATCCCGTAAGGTTTATATCGAACCCGTCATCAGGCAAAATGGGCTATGCGATAGCAAGGGCAGCAAGACTTAGAGGTGCTGAGGTAACGTTAATCTCGGGCAGGGTAGCAGTAAAACCGCCTTACGGAGTAAAGTTCATAGAAACGGAATCGGCAAAACAGATGCTCGAACATGTAAGCAAATTATTCAACGAGTCGGATGGAATAATAATGTCTGCCGCCGTTTCTGATTATACCCCGGTTACGGTAGAGCAGCACAAGATCAAAAAGATGCATGACTCTCTTGAAATAAAACTCTACCGCACCGTTGACATACTTGAATCCATAGCAAAAGATAAAGGTAAAAAAGTGATCATCGGCTTTGCTGCCGAGACGGATGATCTGGAGAAATACGCAAGGCAGAAGATGAAAAGTAAACGGATGGACATGATCGTTGCAAACGATGTTGCGGCTAAAGGCAGCGGGTTCGGCGTTGATACGAACAGAGCCACGCTAATATACAAAGATGACAGTGCGGAAGAACTGCCATTGATGTCAAAGGCGGAACTTGCAGACGTGATCCTCGATAGAATGATCGGTATGTTTTAAAATCTTTTTCTGATCGGGTATTTTATTGCAGGGACGTGTTAAAAACCCGAACCTGCCGCACCGGCTCATTCAATGGACAATTTTACATTATACAAACATGAAAAAAACAAACTCATCAAACCCATAATACGATCGCCCCGTTACAGCAAAACAGAAAAAGGGTATTAGACAAGTCCATGCTTAAAAGAGATAAATCCAATGTCAGGGTTTACGTTCAATTATTTTTCATCTTTTTAAGTCTGTGGATCGGCATTGATTTTGTTTTATTTGTAAATCAGCTTCAAAACGGCGTAATTCCTACGATCCATAGGCCTGCCGGGGTAGAAGGCTTCCTGCCAATCAGTGCATTGATCAGCTTAAAGTTTTTCTTGTTTACGGGTGTTATCAATCATATACATCCCGCAGGATTTTTTATACTTATAGCCGTCTTATTGATTTCAATTTTTTTAAAGAAGGGATTCTGCAGCTGGATATGCCCGATCGGTATGTTATCCGAGTGGCTGCACAAGTTTGGATATAAGATTTTCAAAAGAAACTTTATATTACCAAAATGGGTTGATATCCCGCTCCGGTCTCTAAAATATCTGCTAATGGCATTCTTTCTTATAAGTATTTCAACAATGTCTGTATCGGAGATACACAACTTTATTCACTCGAATTACAACAAGTCAGCAGACATAAAGATGTTCCTGTTTTTTGCGAACATCTCAGAGCTTTCTGCGATGGTTATCGGGATGCTGCTTCTTTTATCCATCTTCTTTGAAAATTTCTGGTGCAGGTACCTATGCCCCTACGGTGCGATGCTCGGGCTGATGGGATCGATCAGCCCGTTCAAGATCAGAAGAAATCCAGATACATGCATTGATTGCGGGAAGTGTAATGCGGCATGCCCTTCTTTATTACCGGTTGATAAGCTTAGCACGGTCTATTCACCAGAGTGTACGTCATGCTATTCCTGTGTAGAGATCTGTCCTGTAAAGGATACATTAAAATTTTCCTTAACATCAAAATCCAAAGGCTTAACACAACGCCAATACGCATTGATTATGCTTCTTATTTATTTTGGCATTGTTGGTACAGCCATGCTCGCCGGCCTATGGCAGAATTCGATATCAGGGCATGAGTATCTGAGGCTTTTCGTCGGCACAAACTCAACAACTCACTGACTTTATGTAACTATCACCGGGCTTTTACGTTTGTAAGATTATTAAGGCTTTTGTATATCCTTGATATGCGTCTACTCGCGGTCTGCTTTCTCAGTACACCTTTTGCCCCGAGCCTTGCTATTGTGGAAACAACTTCACTTAAAAATGCTTTTGCTTTATCAATATCTTTATTTTCAATTAAGCTGTTAAACTTTTTAACCTCTGTTCTCATTGCCGATATGTACGAGCCGTTCCGGGCCCTCTTTTTTATATTCTGTCTTTGCCTTTTCAAAACCGATTTTGATCGCTTAGGCGGTTTTCTTGTTTTGCCAGTTTGTGCCATTTGTTCTTATTACCTCCAAATAATATTTGTAGTTCTCTATCATGCCGGTTTTTGACTGTCAAGGTTAACTCCAAAGTGCATGTGAAATAACGCCGTCAGGAAAGATCGCTGCCGGTGTTTTGATATAAAGCACGGTTTTGTTGACTACAGTCATTTTAAAGCTGTATACTTTTTACATGCTCACTGAAAAGATACTCGTCATGATCATGTCAGGCGGTGAGGGAAAGAGATTGTACCCTCTTACAAAAGACAGGGCAAAACCCGCTGTGCCTTTTGGAGGCAGGTATAGAATAATAGATTTCGTTCTCAGTAATTTTATCAACTCCGGTTTATACAAATTGAAACTTCTCACACAGTATAAATCGGAGTCTCTTAATTCCCATATAGTCAGGGCATGGCATTTATCTACATCGATAGGACATTACATAGATCTCGTGCCGGCACAGATGCGCACAGGGAAAGACTGGTATAAAGGGACCGCGGATGCCGTTTACCAGAATCTGAATCTAATCCATGATGAGAACCCCGATCTGGTCTGCGTTTTTGCAGGCGATCACATTTACAAGATGGATGTAAGGCTTATGTTGAACTTTCACATAAGGAAACGTTCCCACATCACCGTCAGCGCCATACCCATGCCTGTTAAAGAGGCGAGCTCTTACGGCGTGATTGAGGTGGATAAAGACAGTAAGATAAAATCTTTTGAGGAGAAGCCCGAGCATCCGAAATCAATACCAAATAAAAAGGACCTGGTTTTTTGTTCCATGGGTATCTACGTATTTAACACAGATGTCCTGTTAAAACTACTTGAAGACGATGCAAAAAAAGATACGAACCATGATTTCGGCAAAGACATTTTACCGTCCGCCATAAACGAGTATAATGCTTTTGCTTATAACTTTTCGAAAAACATAATCCCGGGAGAGAGCAGAATAACTACGGAATACTGGAGAGATGTGGGGGAGATAGACTCATACTGGCAGGCGAACATGGACCTTATTTCGGTCACGCCTAAACTCAATTTATACAACTACGGATGGCCCATACGAACATTTTATCCTCCTTATCCGCCGGCAAAGTTTGTTTTTGCGGACGAGGATACAAAGAGGATCGGTATTGCTACAGACTCAATGGTGGCGGAGGGCTGTATCATAAGCGGCGGCCAGATAAATAGAACCATTTTATTCCCGAGAGTAAAGATCAATTCTTATTCTACAGTGGAAGACTCGGTCATATTCGATAGGGTTGATGTGGGGCGGTATGCAAGAATAAGAAGGGCTATTATAGACAAAGATGTGAAGATCATGCCCAATGCAACAATCGGATATGATCTCGAAAAGGATAAAAAAAGATTTACGATATCTGAAAAGGGTATCGTTGTTGTCCCAAAGGGAGCTGTCGTAGACTAAAATATGGATGATCTGTTTGTTTCTTTCATCTGGCACATGCACCAGCCCATGTACAGGGATCCCTTTACGGGGAAATACACACTCCCCTGGGTCCGGCTGCATGCATGTAAAGCCTACTATGATATGGCAAGCGTATTGCAGCAATACCCCGGCATAAAGGTAAACATAAACCTTGTTCCATCCCTGGTTGAACAATTAATAGATTATACCTCGAACAATGCCGCAGACACATTTTACGAATACTCTATCAAGCCGGCGGGCGAGCTCTCCTATGAAGATAAGGCTTTTATACTGCGATATTTTTTCATGTCCAACTGGGAGACGATGGTAAAGCCGTATCAGAGGTATTATGATCTGCTCTTAAAAAGGGGCAAAAAGATTGATCCGAACAGCATGGACAGCTTGATCAGCATATTTAATAAACAGGATTTTCTCGACCTTCAGGTATGGTTCAATCTTTCATGGTTTGGGTTTACCGCATTGGCTCAATACCCGGACATCGTAAAACTAAAACAGAAAAGGAGGGATTTTACAGAACAGGATAAAAAATTTGTTCTCGATACACAGATGGACATAACAAAAAAGATCCTGCCCCTATATAAAGAGCTGAGCACGTCCGGGCAGATAGAGATAACAACAAGCCCGTTTTATCACGCCATAATGCCGCTTGTTTATGATACCGACATAGCACGCAGGGTCATGCCAAAGGCAGCACTGCCAAAAAGGGCGACCTATCCTGAAGATGTGCTGGCACAGCTTAAACTCGGCAGGCAATTTTTAACAGATAAGCTCGGAGTAGCCCCAAAGGGCCTCTGGCCGTCCGAAGAATCGGTCGCACCCGAGATCATCCCACTCGTTAAGGAAGCGGGCTTTGAATGGATGGTTACGGACGAGGACATATTGTTTGCCTCAACAGGCACCGAACGTAAAGGGGAATTCCTTTATAAACCTTACAACGCCATATTCCATAACAGTAATATGACGGTCATTTTCAGGGATAAACTCATATCCAACTTTATAGGTTTCGATTGTGCAAAATATACGAATAAAAATGATGCGGTAGAATATATTGTTAAAAATCTCCTGGACATAAAGTCGTATCTTAACACAAAAAGAATGGACGGACTCGTTACCATAGCACTTGATGGAGAGAATGCGTGGGAATATTTTATAAATAGCGGAAGAAACTTTTTGAATGGCATGTATTCAAGGTTGAGCAAAACACAGGGGCTTAAAACGACAACAGTCTCGGGCTATCTCGAGAGCCATAAGCCCGACTCATCCATAATAAACCTGTACTCGGGTTCATGGATAGACAAGAACTTTTATATATGGATTGGACAGGAAGAGAAAAACCTTGCCTGGGATTATCTCAGCTCGACGAGGGAATACCTTAAGGCTCATATCTCGGAGCTAACACCCGAACAGGCTGCCAATGCCCTTAAGCACATTTATATAGCAGAGGGGAGTGATTGGTTCTGGTGGTACGGGGATACGTTCTACACCGAGAATGAAGAAGAGTTTGACAAACTATTCAGGAAAAATTTAAAAAAGGTGCTTGAAATCATGAAAAAGCCTGTTCTCGATTTTCTTCATACACCTGTAATAGCCATCTCTGAAACGAGTCCAAAAACTCAACCGCTTGGTTTTATAACGCCCATTCTTGACGGGATTTCTACCAATTATTATGAATGGGAAAGCGGGGGTGTGTGTTATTATACGGCAGCGGGATCCATGCATAATCCCAATCCATATATTCATAAAATATGCTACGGCTTTGATCTAAATAACCTCTACGTACGCATCGATCACAGTATGGATAAAATTAGATCGGAAGATACCGATCTATATTTTGCCATAAACATTTTCGATCATAGCTTTGAATACAGAATAACGATACCGATCAAAAAGATGCTTGGTACGGCACCATATTATGAACTTTACTACGCAAAGGATCAAACAAACTTTGAGCTCGTTAAGAAAAGCAATGATATAGCAATCGAAAAAATCATCGAATTAAAGATCCCCTTCGCGGATATTAATGCAAACACGGATATGAAATTAAACATCATTATAAGCGCAAGGTCGGGGGATGTAGAGCTTGAGAAATATCCTTCTACTGGGCTGATAACGATCACCGTCCCTGATAAAGACTACAAAAATAAGATGTGGAGCGTATGATGAATAATCTTAACTTTCATATAGGACTCCACTATCATCAGCCTGTTGGGAATTTTGACGGTGTTTTCAGGGAGGCGTTCGAGAGAAGTTATAAACCTTTTATCAAAACGATCTCAAAACATCCTGCAATAAAATTTGCGCTGCATGTATCGGGTCCGATCTGGGATTGGATAATAAAGAAAGAGCCGTCCTTTATGGAGGATATAGAAAAACTAATATCGACTGAGCAGGTGGAGCTTATGTCCGGCGGCTATTACGAACCTATCCTTTCGGTTTTAACTGATGATGACGCTAACGGACAAATAGAAATGATGAACGGGTTCATAAGGACAACATTCAAACAAAATCCCATGGGAATATGGCTTGCAGAAAGGGTATGGGACCCCTCACTTCCGAAGCTGATTGCAAATACCGGATTGATATATACGATTCTCGATGATACTCATTTTTATTATGCTGGTATCAGTGAAAAGGATATACACGGTTACTATATAACGGAACGCTCCGGACATGCCATCGATATATTCCCCATACAGAAGGATTTAAGATATGCAATCCCTTTTAAACAACCCGACGAGGTAATAGACATACTAAAGGGTTACATGGATAAGGGCATTGATTCCGTCACCTACGCCGATGACGGCGAAAAATTCGGACTCTGGCCCGGTACATTCAAGTGGGTTTATGCGGAAAAATGGCTTGAAAAATTTTTCGTAAAGCTCGAGGAGAATTCGGGCTGGCTTAACATAACGACCTTCGGCAGTTATATCTCATCAAAACCACCCGCGGGGAGGGCATACATACCTTCTTCGTCTTACGAAGAACTGCTTGAATGGGCATTACCGGTGGACACATCCGCACAGTTCAGGGCTTTAAAATCGTTCCTCCAGAATTCACCATTCAAAGACACGTATAAACCGTTTATACGGGGCAGCTTCTGGGATAATTTCCTCGCAAAGTATCCCGAGAGTAACTGGATGCATAAACGCATGCTTTATATGAGCAAATCGTTATCAGACTTAGAATCAAAAAAAGGGATAGCTCTCGATGATGCGAAAAGAGAACTTTATAAATCGCAGAGCAACTGTGTTTACTGGCACGGATTGTTCGGAGGAATTTATCTGAATTACTTAAGACATGCAGTATTCGAGCACCTTCTTAGGGTTGAGTCTATTCTTGATGCACACAGGCCGCTGCCCGAGGCAACGGCTTTTTTAGAAAACGATATCGATCTTGACGGTAAAAAAGAGATCGTATTGAAGAATAAACATATCTCGCTTTACATAAACCCGTCAAGAGGCGGCTCTGCTGTGGAGATAGATCTGAGAGAATACAACTTTAATATCACAAATGTTATGACACGCCGGAAAGAGGCTTATCATGATATCATACCGGATGGACATTACGATTCATCGGATTCGCCAGTAAGCATACACAATCTTATCAATGCAAAGGAGGGCGGATTAAGGGCACATCTGTTTTATGATTGGCATCCAAGATATTCTTTTGTAGAACATTTCCTGCAGCAAGATGTCCTTGACGTACAAAGGCTTTATATGAACCGGTACACGGACCTCGGAGATTTCACACTTGAACCGTATCGATTCATAAAGTACGAAGGCAATACCGTTTTTCTAAGCAAAGAAGGACACATAAATATAAACAGCGAATTATTGAGTTTTAGACTTGAAAAGAGTTACAGCCTCTTTGATAGGAGGCTTGAAACGGGCTACAGGCTCACAAACAACTCCGATAAACCGATAGACGTGTTTTTCATTGTGGAGCTTAACTTAAGCCTGCTCGGAACAGATGCCCGGCGCTCGATAGTGATAAAAAGCGGGGCCAAAGAGGAAACAAATAAAATGAACGAATTCGTTGTTGCGGATGGTATAAATGAATTTGACCTTATCGATAGATGGCAGGGTTTTGAAGTATCGATAATACCATCTCTACCTGCACGGTTTTATATGTATCCGATAGAGACAATTTCTTCTTCCGAATCCGGGTTTGAAAAGATATACCAGGGCACATGCTTTATGCTTGTTTTTAAACTTAAGCTTGAATCGGGTATGAGTAGTGGTATAACGGTACCCATTAACCTTCACAGTATATTACCTCAAACCGAAGGACATGATGAATAGGTTTATGAACAAAAAGTTGGGAATGACGTATTATTTTATATTTGATACCGGTAACAAATTAGGAGGACATAATGCCTGAGTTAAGAAAAGATCCGATCGTCGGCAGATGGATTATAATATCAACCGAAAGATCAAAAAGACCTTCTGATTTTAGTGTGCCTGAGCCTAAAAAGCCTGAAAACGGGTTTTGTCCTTTTGATTATAACAATGAGAGCAATACCCCGCCCGAGATCCTTGCGATAAGAAGGAACGGCTCGCAGCCAAACAAATCCGGCTGGTCTCTGAGAGTGGTAGCCAATAAATTCCCCGCCCTGAGAATAGAGGGCGAACTCAACAGAGAGGGTGACGGCATGTATGACAAAATAAACGGTATCGGTGCGCACGAGGTTATAATCGAAGTACCCGACCACAATAAAGAAATGGCAATGTTTTCAGCCGGTGAGATGAAGGACGTATTATGGACGTACAGGGAACGCATAAGGGATCTCAAACGGGACAATAGATTCAAGTATGTGCTTATATTCAAAAATCACGGTGAAGCCGCGGGCGCATCACTCGAGCACACACATTCACAGCTTATAGCACTGCCGATAATCCCGATAGCGGTTGAGGAGGAATTGAACGGCGCAAAAGATTATTATGAGTACAAGGAAAGGTGCATATTCTGCGATATGATTAGGCAGGAGATAGTAGATAAAAGCAGGCTCGTAACCCAGAATCCGGATTTCATTTCATTTGCACCTTACGCATCAAGATTTCCATTCGAAACATGGATACTGCCGAGAAAGCATCTCTCCCATTTTGAAAACATATCTAACGATGCGATTGAAAGCCTTTCCAATATCTTTCTTGAAGTGATCATGAAACTCGACAAGGCCCTTAGCCATCCGCCTTTCAACTTCATGCTGCACACATCACCGCTTACCACCGATGAGCTTGATCATTACCACTGGCACTTTGAGATCATTCCAATCTTAACAAAGGTTGCAGGTTTTGAATGGGGAACGGGTTTCTTTATAAACCCCACTCAACCCGAGGATGCTGCCAGATACTTAAGAGAGTTAGCATGATCATAGCACACATAGCATCCGAAGTTTTTCCATTCTCAAAAACGGGCGGTCTCTCTGACGTCGCTGGTGCTCTGCCCGCCTCACTTGCAAACATCGGTCATGAGGTCATAGTGATCTCCCCACTCTACAAATCGACAGCTGAAAATTTTAAACCAAAGAAACACGCCATTGAGTTTACGGTTGATATTAACGGCACGGATACGCGTGCGGACATCTATTACATAGACATGAAGCAAGGGGTAAAAGCTTATTTCATAAAAAACGATGAGATGTTCTTTAGAGACGGCCTTTATCTTGATAAGAGCGGCATTGATTATAAAGATAACTCGAAAAGATTTATCTTCTTTTCGAGATCTTCACTCGAGCTTATAAAAAGACTCGGATATCATCCGGATATAATCCATAGCCACGATTGGCAGTCCGGCCTCGTACCCGCATACATGAAAACACTCTATAGAGATATGCTCGGAGGCGCTGTGTCCATATTTACCATACATAATATCGGATACCAGGGATTGTTCTGGTATTTTGATATGCCTCTCTTAGGTATTGATAATAAATACTTTACAAGCGAGTACCTTGAATATTATGGAAACATAAGCTTTCTGAAAGCCGGCATCGTTTTTTCCGATGCCGTAACAACCGTAAGCCCTACCTACGGTAAAGAGATACTAACATCCAAATATGGTTATGGAATGGAGGGCATACTAAAAACGAGGAAGAACGACCTCTTCGGCATACTGAATGGCGTTGATTATGAACAATGGAATCCAAAAAATGACAGATACGTACCCAACAAGTATGATTTTAACAACATCGAGTTTAAAGCCGATAATAAAAATTTTCTGAATAGATTATTCAACCTTGACGCTGCCGACGCCCCCATCATAGGGATGATAACAAGGCTTGACAGGCAAAAGGGCATAGAACTGATCTTGGAGGCGATTGGCGGAATCATATCAATGGGTATAAAATTCGTTTTACTCGGCTCTGGAAACAAGATTTACGAAGATAAGCTGAGGGAGCTTGCAAACAAATATAAGGGCAGATGCGGTATAAAGATCGGCTTTGATAACGCAATTGCACACCTCATTGAGGCGGGTTGTGATATGTATCTCATGCCGTCTCTTTATGAACCGTGCGGTTTGAATCAGATGTACAGCCTTAAATACGGGACAATACCAATCGTCAGGGCAACGGGCGGCTTAAATGATACAATAGAAGAGTATGATCCATTAAAGGAAACAGGCAATGGCTTTAAATTCGGTTCCAACTCTTCAGAAAACATGCTGACTGAGATAAAGAAGGCTGTTGCCGTGTACAATGACAGAACGAGATGGCAGCGGCTTATAAAACAATGCATGCTGTATGATTTTTCATGGGACAAAAGCGCAGGTTACTATGAGTTATTGTATAAAACCTACTTAAACATATCTTACTTACACGGCAACCGCAATTCAATAACATAAACCATTGCAACATCCTTACATGGCGGCAGAGGCATGAACCTGCCGGAAAAGCAAGGGCCGCATTGTTTCTCCCGCTCCACGGTCTTTCCAGTTTTTTAAAATCACCGTTTGGTTAATACAAAAAAGGAATCCATGAAGTTGAAACCATGGATTCCTTTTAAAGTGCCGCGCGACATTTTCGGTATCTTTTTTTGCTTACAGCACGAACTTTATTATTTTCAAATGCATCCTTGAGTTATGCGTTTACAACCAGGGTTGCTTTTACAATCTCTGCCGCTCTTTTCCCGGATAACAACATGGCCCCAAATGTCGGTCCCATCCTTGGCAGACCAAAGGTTGTTGAAACAGCCATACCGGTTACCATGAGTCCCGGGTATACCTCTTTTGTGTATTCGATAATCCCCTCCTCCGACTCCTCAACCCACATAGCTCCCATACCTTTTGTTTTAACAAGTCCTCTTTCTTCGAGTTTCTTTACCGCTTTTGCATCATGACCGGTAGCATCAATCACAATCTTTGATTCTATAGCAACGGGATCCACACAACTTATTTCTCTTGGGAGTGCATTAACCGGGGCATAGTTTATGACAACGCCTGTAACCCTGTCATTCTTTACAATAAGATCATCAAGCATTGTAAGGCTTAAAAACTTCACACCCGAATCGCATGCATAAGCAATTAGTTTTGAAGTAGCGTGCGGACCGTCGGCAACAAAAAGCGAGTCCGAAGCCTCTTCATAAGGAACGCCAAGCTTGTCGAGAAACTTATGAGAAGGAGCTCTTAGAGTAACCTTGTTCATTAAATAGCCCCCTATCCAGAACCCGCCCCCAAGGTAATTGTTCCTCTCGATGATCAGCGTCTTTAATCCTGTCTTTGCAAGCTCAGCGCCCGCCACCAACCCGCTTGGTCCTGCCCCCACTATTACGACATCGGATTTTGCATAATCGTCAAGCTGTTTAAGATACCCTCTGGTTATTGCCCTTGTTACATCTGCTTCCGATACGGAAGCAAACACCCTTTTCCCTCTTTCCATACTGCACCTCTTTTATTGTATTTCCAGAGGGATTATGATTGACTATATCCATCCATTCCTTCGCTGGTATTATCCAGATCAGGTTCATGGGGTTTATCCTCTTAAGGATTCTCAGCTTCTTCAGCTCCCCCTGGATATCCTCATTGAAACACAAAAAAATCTTTTGTCAAGTCGAATAAAGCTCCCCGGCGTAAAAGCCGTGGGAATCTTTTGATTATAATTATCTGCCGTTAAATTTGAAACGGTGATATGTATAACTTCAAATCAAACTTTTTTGTCAAACGTGCAGACCCGGCCCCGATCATTTTGTATAGACTAACTTAGGAGAACGTGCCGCCATGACCTCGTCAACCCTTTTGATAGGCGCCGCATGAGGCGCATATTTAACGAGCTGCGGGTTTGATTTGCATTCATCCGATATGGAACGCATTGCACTGATAAACCTATCGAGTTCATCTTTTGATTCTGTCTCTGTCGGTTCTATCATGATTGCACCATGAACTATCAAAGGGAAATAGATCGTTGGCGGGTGAAAACCGTAATCAAGGAGTCTTTTTGCGATATCCAGTGTTTTTACACCGTTCCCATTCTGATACACATCATCAAAAACAACCTCGTGGAGCGTCTGGGTTGGGTATTGCAAATGGTAGACATCTTTCAACTTCGACTTTATATAATTCGCATTAACCGTTGCGATATCGGAAACCTGTTTCGCTCCTTTGATTCCCACCATGCGCATGTACACATAAGCCCTGATTATGATGCCGACATTACCGTAAAAACTTATCATCCTGCCTATCGTGTTCTTGAGTGAATAATCCGGCACAAACCTGCCTCCATTTTTTTTGATAACAGGAACGGGCAGGAACTCTTTTAAATCTTCGGTCACGCCGATAACCCCTGCACCTGGACCTCCGCTGCCGTGCGGGGTTGCAAACGTTTTGTGCAGATTCAAATGTACAATATCAACGCCCATATCTTTAAACCGGGCCATGCCGATTAAGGCATTAAAGTTTGCACCGTCCACATAAACGAGTCCCCCGGTATCATGGATCATTCGCGATATCTTTAGAATATCTTCTTCGAAAATGCCGAGCGTATTTGGGATCGTAAGCATAATGCCCGCAACATCATCATTCATAAACCGCCCGATCGTGTTCGCCTCTATCATGCCATTCCTGCCAGATGGGATATTGATCACCTTGAATCCAGCCATCGCTGCACTTGCAGGATTGGTCCCGTGGGCTGTATCCGGAATCAGTATCGTGTGTTTATTTGTTTTATTAAGTTCGTGATATTTTTTTGCAATAAGCATACCCGCAAGCTCTCCATGCGCACCTGCGGCAAGCTGCAAAGAAAACGCATCGAGTCCGGTGATCACTTTCAAGTACTGCTCTGCACCGTAAATAAGCCTTAGCAAGCCTTGATTTAATGATTCAGGTAACATCGGATGAATGGATGAGAATTCATCATAACGTGATACCTCTTCCATGACTTTGGGGTTGTACTTCATTGTGCATGAGCCGAGAGGATACATGCCTGTATCAAGATTGTAGTTCATGTAAGACAGTCGTGTGAAATGCCTTACAACCCCGGACTCGGAAAGATCCGGCATTTCTTTTATCTCCTCTCTAATGTACTGCTGCGGGATATCCGTGATTTTATCTGACGGCATCTCTGCATTGTTACGGGCATACTCAAATATTACCTTTTCTTCTACTATCGGCTTACTTCTCATACTACACCTCTTCAAACCTGTATTTTCTTAAATGTATACTAAGCAATATACCAACCTGAAACATAAAAATAAGTAAAGACGTTCCTCCGTAGCTCATAAACGGCAGGGTAATTCCAACAACCGGCAAAATCCCCGTACACATTCCTATATTAATAAAAAACTGGAGAAAAATCGACACGGTAATGCCGAAAGCAAGGAACACGCCGAACCTGTCCTTTGCGTACCTTGATATGTTCAGCCCTTCTACAATTATGAGCATAAATAGTATAATAACAATAATGGATCCAACAAATCCCCATTCCTCTGCAAGAACAGAAAAAATGAAATCGGTATGCGCCTCCGGTAAAAATTTAAGATGACTCTGTGTGCCTTTTAAATATCCTACACCAAAAATCTGACCCGAGCCGACCGCTATCGTTGACTGCAGAAGGTGGTACCCAGCTCCTAGCGGATCTTTGTAAGGATCTGCGAATGTAATAAGCCTGTCTTTTTGATACGGTTTCATAAAATGCCAGCCAAGGGGTATTATGAATAAAGTTACTAAAATAAAAAATGAAAGAGTCCTTAATTTTACCTTTGAGAACAAGATCATGGCCCCGCCTATCATTAAAACTATGACTCCTGTACCGAGGTCGGGTTGTTTTATAATAAGTAGAGCAGGTATTAACACATATATTAATGGGATTAAAAGGTCCTTCAGCGAGTAACCTTGCCCAGACCAATATTCTTCAAAATAATTGGCTAAAACAAGAATCACCGAGAATTTTACAAGTTCAGAAGGCTGAAAAGAAATCGGTCCCAATGAAAGCCATCTCTGTGCACCATAAGCGGATCTTCCCTTGAATAAGGTCATCAATATAAGGAGTACGGTTAAGATGTACAGAATAATAGATAATTTCTTTAATACTCTGTAATCGATGTAAAGAAATATGCCTATAAATATAAAACCGATACCGTACCATAAAAGTTGTTTGTAAAATATTTTTGACAGCCCGTTTAGCCCTGTTGCTGCACTATAAAGATTTACAATGGAAATGATGATTAAAAGCAGGAGTGGTATTATGAGATTAAAATCCAATAATGCGGTTTTTTTATTCATTGTATCTTATCTCCGTGCAGATAAAAATCCATCATATTCCTTGCTATGGGTGCACATGAAGAACCGCCGTGACCTTCATGTTCTATAAGTACCACGACTGCTATACGGGGGTTGTCGGACGGGGCATAAGTTACAAACCATCCATTATCCCTGAATTTAAACGGTATTTTTGATTCCGGCACATTTTTGAACACACTTTCTTTTATAACCTGCGCAGTACCCGTTTTCCCTGAAACAGATATACCTTTAATCCTGGCGCTGGGCGCAGTTCCACCCGGTTCATTGACAACACCCAATAAGCCTTTTTTAACAATATTAAGTATGTTTTCAGAAACCCCAAGTTTTGAAGTTATGTAATCCCCCGGCGTTTTAAACCGATTGAACAACAAATGCGGTTTCATTATATTACCGCCATTGGCAATAGCCACATAAGCAACAAGCAGCTGCAAGGGGGTTACAAGGTCGTAGCCCTGACCTATTGCCACAGGTGGCGTATCCCCTGCATACCACGGCTCGTGAAAAATCTGCTCTTTCCATTTGGATGTCGGGACAATGCCTGCTTTCTCGGATGGAAGATCTATTCCGGTCAACCTTCCAAATCCAAATAACCTTGCATACTCGGCTATCCGATCCACGCCAAGAAGTGCACCGAGTCTGTAAAAATACGTATCACACGATTGAACTATTGCTTTGTGCATATCAACCCAGCCATGCCCGCCTTTTTTCCAGTCGTGGTAAATCTGGTTTCCCACCTTAAAATAGCCGGGATCAAATATTTTATATGCCGGACTTATAACATTATCCTGCAACCCTGCTACCGCAATAACCGGTTTATATGTAGAACCTGGGGCGAACATGGCCTGAATGCATTTGTTCTCCAGAGGATGAAACGGATTATTTATTATACTATCCCACTTTGTAGGGGTTAGGTGCGAAGAAAGATCATTTATATCAAAAGACGGCTCGCTGACCATCGCAAGAACGGCACCGGTTGTGGGATCCATGGCTATTGCGCATCCTATATGCGGTGCCATCAGCTTAGCTGTGTAATCTTGCAACCTTGCATCTATGGTTAATGTTATCGGACTGCCTTTTATTGGATTGATTGTCGAATACGTTTTTATTTCTTTGCCCGTTACATCAACAAGCTTTATCGTGGCTCCGTCAATGCCTACAAGCTTATCATTGTATTCTTTTTCAATTCCGTATTTACCTATAAAGTCACCAGGTGAATACTTAATCCGGTTATTCCGGTTTACGGTATCAAGTTCATCTTTATTTACCTCTCTAACATATCCGATTATGTGTGACATTGCCTTACTAAATGTGTATTTACGCCTTGTCTGCCACTCAATATTTACACCCTGCAAGAATAGTTTATTCGCCAGAATCACCGACATTTCCTTCCATGAGAGGTATGGATCTATCAGTACCGGTGTGTATGAAAAACCATCCCAATCCGATAATTTGTCATTTATATCCACGGGCATTATGCCTGTTATGTCTGACAACATGGCTTCTTCATTTTTATGGAATTCGGGGGGTGTTATGTATAAAGAATAACTAACGGTATTTCCGGCAAGCAAAAAGCCATCCCTGTCGTATATGTGTCCCCTTGGCGCATATATGATAAGGCTTTTTAAATGATTACTCTGTGAATAGTATTCAAGCTTTGCCCCTCTGTATATCTGGAGATCCCACAGCCTTATAATAAGCACGAAAACCAACATACCAAGGATTATCAATATGATCTTATACGTCCTATTTACTTCAGGCGTTTCCGGATCATAGATATTGAATTCATCGCGAAAGGGCATCTAATTAAAGCTCTCCGTATTAAAATCAAAGTCCTTAAGCATATATGGCAGCAGCTTATACATAATATAACTTATCACAACGTTTGGAATAAGCTGCTTAACAGCTATAACGATATTTGCATAAAAGATGTACGCTGCTGAGCCTGATAAAGAGGTCACAACAAGTACGATAAACGGTTTTAGCACGGTTATGCTCATAACAAGGGTTGCTATTGTTATAAATCGTTTTATATCAAATATGTGCTTTATCAGATATGTTACATAAAACATAACGATGTAAAGGAACAAATAAAACCACACGTCCCCGGCGCTCAACGCGTGTGAAATGTATGCTATAAGTAATACCGCGGATAAACCCGTATAATATCTGTAGAAACATGCGATATACACGGTCAGAATCAACAACAGATCCGGAGACATATAAAAGGGTAAGTAGTTATTCGTTACTGGCTGCAATATCGACAACAGCACTATGGCTAATATTAATTCAATATATTTCATGTTAGATTGTCCATTGTTTTGTAATAAATCGTGCATCATTAACCAGAAAATTGCAACAGGCTGAGAGACTTCCATATTCTTCAAATGCGTTTCCAGGATTAACTCTATTTTTTATGTGTCCGTCCTGTGATAATCATTACATAGTTCAGGTTATTTATATCAATTGACGGCTTGACAATAATATCTTTAAACATTGACCCAGCCTCATTTCTCTTTACCGAAACGACAGTACCTATATTAATACCTTCCGGAAAGGTTCCGTCTTCGCCGCCGGTAATGATGAGATCACCCTCATTGACAGGGGCATCCTGGAGTATATACATAAACCTGAGATGTTCATCATCAATCCCATTTATTATGCCCCTTATCATGGTTTTGCTGTCTATACCTTCCACGTAACTCTCATTACCTGTAAGCAATAAAACCTCCGATGCATGAGAACCGGTTTTTATGACCTTCCCGACCACACCTGAAGGAGAAATAACCCCGTCTCCATCTTTTATGCCATCAATGCCTCCCTTACTTACAATTATGGACCTGAACATCAAGTCCGGGTCCCTGCCTATAACCTTTGCAGTGGTATAGGAAATATCTTCTTCCGGAAGCGGAAGATTGAGTAAATTCAACAAAGCATTGTATTCTGTGCTTGTGCTTTCAAGCAATCCGAGTCTTAATCTGAGTAATGCGATTTGCTCTTTTAGTTTTGTATTCTCTTTCTTTACATTTATCAGGCTAATATAATCGAGCCAGAGGTTCTTTATGTTATTTATACCGTTATTCGCTACTTCCATTACATAAGAGCTTGCGTCAAATATAAGCTTTGACGGATAAACAAGAGGACCTTTTGAGAATATATCGGAGAAGGCAACCTGAAAGGCTATTAATAGAGCAAATATAACGATTACGTGCCTGTGATGGCTTACTAGCCAATTCCACATATTATTATATTATGTTAAAAGCACATTACCTAATTTTGAGAATTCATCAAGTACCTGCCCGCTGCCTTTTACCACACTGGTGAGCGGTTCATCTACAAGTATAACCGGCAGCCCGGTGTGCTCTCTTATGAGAATATCAAGATTCTTTAGCATTGAGCCTCCTCCTGAGAGCACAATACCCTTTTCCACTATGTCTGCTGCGAGTTCGGGCGGTGTATGCTCGAGTGCTTCTTTTATCACATCAATTATTGATTCAAGCGGCTCCTGAAGTGCTTCGAGTATCTCTTCATCGGTTATTTCAAGCACTTTAGGAATACCCGTGAGCAGATCCCGGCCTTTAACATTGTACTTCAATGGGGTATTTAATGGGTATGCACTGCCGATAGACATTTTTATCTCTTCCGATGTAGACTCACCTATTAATAGGTTGTATTTCTTCTTCATGTAATTAACGATTGCATCATCCATTTTATCACCGCCGATCTTTATCGAATGCGAATAAACAATCCCTGAGAGGGATATAACGGCAACACCTGTTGTGCCTCCGCCGATATCCACGATCATATTACCTGTGGGTTTTGTTATATCAAGACCCGCGCCTATTGCAGCCGCCATTGGTTCCTCAATAAGGAATACATCCCTTGCACCCGCCGACTCTGCCGATTCTTTTACAGCTTTTCTCTCCACCGGTGTGAGTCCAAGAGGCACGCATACTATGATTCTCGGTCTCATCAGTGTATAACGATTGTTCTGAGCCTTATTTATAAAATACTTGAGCATCTGCTCCGTGATATAAAAGTCTGCAATTACGCCTTCTCTTAAGGGCCTTATCGCGGCTATGTTACCGGGTGTTCGTCCAAGCATCTTTTTTGCATCATTGCCGACAGCAAGTATCTTTTTTATGCCCTTGCTGTCCGTGTACACAGCAACAACGGACGGCTCATTTGTGACTATACCTTTACCTTTTACATAGACAAGGGTGTTAGCCGTTCCAAGATCTATACTCAGGTCATTTGAAAATAAACTTAGAAAAAAGCCTGCCATTTTATCTCCTTGTTTTAAAACCTTTTTAATCTAAGGGCGTTGATCTTTATGAACCCTTCTGCGTCTTTTTGATTGTAGACATGTTCTTCTTCAAACGTGGCAAGCGATTGATTATACAATGAATGGGGTGAACGTCTTCCAACTACGATAACATTACCCTTGTAGAGTTTTAACCTGACGTCACCTGTTACATGGTTTTGGGTTTCATCAATAAAAGTCTGCAATGCAACTCTTTCGGGTGAAAACCAATAACCATAGTATATCATTTCAGAGTACTTTGTTATCATGCTGTCTTTTATATGGTATACCTCCCTGTCAAGGGTTATGGATTCCATAGCCCTGTGCGCGTAGTGAAGAATTGTGCCTCCCGGGGTTTCATACACACCTCTTGATTTTATTCCAACATATCTGTTTTCTACAACGTCTACCCTTCCGATTCCGTTCTCGCCGCCTATTCTGTTTAACTCTTCGAGTAGTTTAAGCGGCGTCATACTTTTACCATTTACAGCAACCGGATTTCCCTTTTCATAGCTTACTTCTATATAGGCAGCTTTATCTGGTGCCTTTACAACGGGCGTTATCAATGTGTACATATCTTCAGGAGGCTCTGACCATGGATCTTCAAGGATACCGCCCTCGTAGCTTATGTGAAAGATGTTTCTATCGCTTGAATAAGGTTTTTCCACGGTTGCCGTAACCGGGATATTATGGTTTTTCGAATACTCTATAAGCTGGGTTCTTGATTTAAATTCCCATTCCCGCCATGGAGCTATTACATTAATCCTCGGATCGATTGTATAATATGTTAATTCAAATCTTACCTGATCATTGCCTTTTCCTGTTGCACCATGTGCTACAGCGTCAGCACCTTCTTGTTTTACAATGTCCATCTGGGTTTTTGCTATCAATGGCCTTGCAATAGATGTTCCGAGCATATAAGTCCCTTCATAAATAGCATTCGCCCTTAACATGGGGAATACATAATCCGATACAAAAATATCCTTCACATCTTTTACATAAGCCTTTACTGCGCCTGTTTTTAATGCCTTATTCTTGACAGCTTCGAGATCCTCTCCCTGTCCGAGATCCGCTATAAATGCAATTACCTCACAATTATACTTCTCTTTCAGCCACCTCAGGATAACCGATGTATCCAGTCCGCCCGAATATGCAACTACCACTTTCTTTACCTGTTTCACCTCATCCTCCCTGCTGTTCATTTAAGAGTTATAATATCGTTTCTAATTAACATCACCGCATTCCTCATAAAGGGAAAAGTCTCAAGCCCGCTTAAAGCGAGTAAATCATCTATACTTGAACTACCATCGATAAGGGATACTATAAATGCAGCTTCCTTTGATAGATTAATTTTCATAATATCTTCCATCTCTTTTTTCAACTTTGGTACGGCACGGGTGCTGCCGATTTCATTTAAGTAATTATTCAACAAAATCCCTTTTGTTGTATTAAAGAATTCTTTAGCCTTCTCATCACCGGGATTATCTATTATAATCATCTGCAATAACTCGTAAGCAGGCTCGGGCTCGTTTTTCCCAATCAATCTGATCGCTTCATCCAGCAGTTCTTTGTACGAGCCTTTTTTATCCTCAAAAGGTATTTCTTCCTCTGTTCCGTTAATGTAATCCATGGCAAGCTCATTACCGGGATCGCGTTCTAAAATCTTTTTCCATATCCTCTGTGAGCCTACAAAATCACCCTGTGCAAATGTATCTAACCCATGCTCGAAAAGATGGAGTATCTCCTCATTTTTCAGAATCTCTTCAGCGGACTTCATTGTTCGTCTTTCAAATCGATCTCATAAAGTTTAGCTTCATCCGACATGGTTTTTATTTCATCTTCTGTAAGTTTATTGCTTGAGACTATTTCTATTTTATTCTCGAGTCCTGTATCAAGATCAACCGCAGAAACATTCACTATACCATTGTTATCGATATCAAAGCTTACTTCTATTCTCGGTTCACCCTTCTTGGCTGATTTGATGCCAGACAAAACAAACTCTCCGAGCAGTTCATTTTCTTCTGCAGTCACGTCCTCACCTTGAAAAACCCTTATTCTTACCGCCGTTTGATTGTCGTAAGATGTTGTAAATACATGACTCTTCTTGGCAGGTATTGTTGTATTTCTCTCTATTATCTTTGCAAATTCTCCACCATGAGTCTCTATACCGAGCGAAAGTGGTGTAACATCAAGTAACAGCATATCACTGGTGCCCTCTGCCAATGAAGCTGCCTCTATTGCGGCACCAATGGCAACAACCTCATCCGGATTTACTCCTTTATGTGATGCCTTTCCGAAAAACTTTCTTACCTTCTCAACAAGCAAAGGCATACGTGTCTGTCCGCCGACGAGTATGATTTCATCAATATCGGTCGGCTTAAGTCCGCCATTATTTAATGCTTCCTTTACAATCTCAATGGTTTTATCAATCAGGTCGCTTGATAATGCCTCTAATTCATGCCTTGCCAGCCTTCGCGTGTAGTGTTTTGGACCTGTCTTGTCATAGGCAATAAAGGGCAGATTAATCATAGTTTCATTTGCTCCGGATAATTCTATCTTTGCCTTCTCCGATGCCTCTTTCAACCTTTGCAGTGACATTCTGTCAGAACTCAAATTAACACCTATCGATTCATTTATCTCTTTTATAAATAGCTGTATCAATTTGTTGTCTATATCTTCTCCGCCGAGGTACGTATCCCCAGCGGTGGAAATGACTTCAAACACGCCTTTATGTATTTCAAGGATAGAGACATCGAATGTTCCTCCTCCAAAATCATAGACAAGCACTTTTTCATTATCCACCTTTCTATTTAAGCCATAGGCTATTGCAGCTGCTGTTGGTTCATTTATGATCCTCAATACATCAAGCCCTGCTATTCTGCCGGCATCCTTTGTCGCCTGTCTTTGATTATCATTAAAATAAGCCGGAACTGTGATAACAGCCTCTTTTATCTCCTCGGACAAATATTCTTCTGCAACCTTTTTTAATTCTATCAGTATCATTGCCGATATCTCCGGCATGCTGTATTCCTTCGCTGCGATATTAACCCTTACGTCTCCGTTAGAGCCGTCGACAAGCCCGTATGCAACGGTTTGCTTTGCCTTTTCCACACTTGGAGAATCAAACCTTCTTCCTATCAATCTTTTAAATGCAAATACCGTATTCTCCGGATTGATGACGGCCTGTCTCTTTGCAAGATTACCCACAAGTCTTTTATTATCCTTTGTTATTGCAAAATAGGACGGCGTAATTCTATAGCCTGCCTTATTGGGAATCACGACAGGCTGTTTGTTTAGCATCAAAGCTACACAAGAATTGGTCGTCCCAAGATCTATTCCGATTACTTTACCCATATTTATTTACCATTAATGTTTTTATATCCATTATTTTTTTATTTGCAAGTACATTTTCCGGCTGTATCCTAAGTATGGTTTCATACACCTTTATAGCATTTCTGTATAGCTTAAATTTAAAATAAATGCTACCAAGTAGTTCGTAGGCTTCAATATTGTTGTTATCATATTCTATTGCCTTTTGCACATACCCTTTTGCTGTAATATAATCATCCCGATTAAGATAATGCTTTGCTATCAATAAAGGCAGCAGGGTCTCCCTTATGCCTTTATCTGCCAGCCTATCAACCTCTTCTATCGCCTGCTCCACCATTCCGCTGCTGAGTTTATTTTTTATTGATAAGATCATTCCTCCTATGTCCGGATTATCATTTTCCTGCCTCTCTATCTTTACTGTTCGCTCTGCAACTGTATCCGCTCTCGGTTTCTGTAAATCCTTCTCAATAGGTGCTGGGGAGGATTTACCCGTATCCGCCGGTCTTACGGGTTGATTTTTTTGTAAAACCAGTTTTTTTAATACCGTATTATACATCTGTTTCTTTTTTAGATCGTATAGGGTATCGTAAACGTCTGAAAGTTTTTTAAAGATCATCGTAAGCATATCTTTGTAATGCCCTATGTTTTTTCTGAAATATCTGTCCGGATGGTAAATTTTTGATAACTCAAAGAATTTCATTTTGATCTGCTCCGGCTTTGCATCAAAGGGTACCGATAATATTTGATAGAACGTGCCTTCTTTTATGAGCTTTGCCATTTTCTCAATTGCATTCTTCTCATCTTCAGTTAATTCTATATTATTCATTTGCCCGTTTTGCAGAGTCATCTCAAGTCCTTCTATTACAAAAATACCTTTAGCCCATAGAGTTCTAAGGACATCAATAGACTCATCGTACGGCAAGCCGCTCACGGAAGCTATATCTTCTACAGAACTTACACCATCTATCCTTGAAAGGAAGTAGCCCTCTGTTGGTGTAAGTTGCAGCTCATTATAAGATATATTAGAATTTAACTTTGGAATACCGGTTATAAAATCCATGCAATCTTTATACCTCTTTTATGTCATAAATCAATAGAGAGCCTCGCACTCAACCACGTAAGCCTGTGAGGCGCTGGATTTAAACCATCCCCCAAAGAGACACTAAATAGGAGCAGGATAACTGTAAGCCGGATTCTGTTTTGATGGCTATTTGTCTGGGACCGCCATTACTGACAGCCTCAAGCGACCGACCCATAGGCATCGGGTGGACCGCCCTCAAGCGCCTATTTATGCGATCTTGCTTCGGATGGGGTTTACATAGCTACCATGCTCACACACGATACTGGTGAGCTCTTACCTCACCGTTTCACCCTTATCCGCAGAAGCGGACGGTTTACTTTCTGTTGCACTTTCCTTAAGGTTACCCTCAGTTCTTGTTATGAACCATCCTGTCCATTGAAGTCCGGACTTTCCTCTCTGCGTGTACAGAGCAGCCATCCGTTATCCTGATCCGATTATAGCTTAATCCGTCCATATCGGGTGTCAAGTGCAAGACAAGTACTGCACGCACATGCTTTATTCATAATGTTCGTCTTTTAATGTTCTACCAAGCAAAGACTTTATTGATGCCTTGGGCTCTTTCCCTTGATTTAAAATCCTGTATATCTCTTCTGATACCGGCATATCTACATTATATCTCTTTGCAAGAGCCCTTACGGATATAGATGTTTTAACACCTTCTGCAACCATTGTCATACCTCTCACAATATCATCAATCTTTTCGCCCCTGCCTATCCGTAATCCGACCGTTCTGTTCCTGCTCTGGTCATCCGTTGATGTAAGTACAAGGTCACCTATCCCTGATAGCCCTGAAAAGGTTTCTTTTTTTGCACCCGCCCTAACTCCGAGTCTTATCATCTCGGCAAGACCCCTTGTTATAATAGCAGCCCTTGCATTTTTCCCAAGCCCGACGCCGTCGCATACACCTGCTGATAAGGCTATCACGTTCTTTAGACAGCCTCCGAGTTCAACCCCTATTACATCATCGGATGCATAAAGCCTGAAGGTATCTACATTTATCAGATGCTGCAATTGCCTTGCTATGCTTATATCTCTTGCAGATATTGTAACCGCGGTCGGCAGCCCAAGCACCACTTCTTTTGCAAAACTCGGCCCCGATAAAACAGCCACAGTCACATGTCTTCCCAGTACATTCTGTATGATCTGCGTAGGCCTCATAAGTGTAGAATTCTCTATACCCTTTACCGCACTGATGATAATCGTATCCTTCTCGATATATGGAAGAGCCCGTTTCAAAACGTCCCTCATGTGCTGCGAAGGGACAACAACGAAAATTATCTTTTTTGTGCTTACCACATCTTCGATGCTGCTTAATGCCTTGATTTTACGGGAGATTCTGACTCCGGGAAGATATCTGCCGTTCGTACGCTCTGAATTTATTTCCATGCATTGCTCTTCCCGCCTTGCCCATAGATTAACATCATAACCGCTTTTTGCCAGCAATTCTGAAATGGCTGTTCCCCAGCTCCCTGCACCCATTACCGCAATACTTAACTCAGGCAAGCTTATACCCGAACCTTCTCAATAATGCTCTTCTATCACTGCGATCCTTGTCCTTTTCCACACCACATGGTTTCAATCCGTCAATCACACCGAGTATGCCTCTACCCTTACCATTATCCGCGATGATCACTTCAACGGTGTTGGCCGTTGCACAATAAATGGTCGTGATCTCCTGGACATTTTTTAGTGCATTCATCACATTGATCGGATAGGCATTTCTGAGCATTATTATAAAGCTGTGCCCCGTACCTATCGACATTGCATTCTTTTTCGCAAGCTCCGTAAGCTCATCGTCGTTCCCTTCATACCTTACAAGACATGGTCCTGACGATTCATTAAATGTAAATCCAAACTTTATGCCTGGCATACTGCTTATAAGTACCTCATAAATATCTTCAACCGTTTTTATAAAATGGGACTGTCCAAGGATAATGTTTACATCCTCTGGTTTTTCTATTTTAATACTTTGAATATCCATTTATCCCTCCATGCATAATCTTTCGTACTCATTATTACTTGAATTCATATACTATTCTTGAGTATATGATTGAGAACCTCCGAATCCTGCACCTTGTCCTGATGAGCATCGGCCATACGTTTTAATGTAACATAACCGTGTTCTAATTCATCCTCTCCTATGATCATAACAACCCGTGCCTTGAGTTTGCCGGCCCTCCTCATCATACTTTTTATGGTTTTTTCTCCGTAGGTTGTGTCACACATAATGCCATTTTGTCTTAGCATGCCCATAAGTTCAAAAGCCTTGCTGCGGGCACGCGGCACCAACACAGCGATAAAAACATCAGGATTCCTTTCATCCGGAAGCTTTAACATATCCGCGATACGCTCCATTCCCATTGCAAAACCTATGGCAGGTACATGTCCACCTCCCAATAACTCAACAAGATAATCGTATCTGCCGCCTGCGATGACAGCATTCTGCGCATTGTTTGTATCAACGGTAAACTCGAAAACGGTCTTTGTGTAATAATCCAGTCCCCTTACAAGACGTGTATCGATCGTGTATTGTATCTTTAATAAATCAAGGCCTCGTTTTACACTATCGAAGTGAGAGGCACAATCTGCACACAGGTGTTCTGTTATTTTTGGGGCGTTTTTTGTGGTGCTGATACAGCCATTTTTTTTACAATCCAAAACACGCAAAGGATTTGTTTCAATACGCCTTTTACAATCATCGCACAGCTGATCTTTTACGCCGTAAAGAAATAGTTTTAACTCTCTGATATAGTCCGGTCTGCACGCGGGGCAGCCTATGGAATTTAACCTTATAACTACACCTTTTATGTACAGGGCATCTATAACGTCTTTTGCAAGCTCGATAACCTCTACATCTATTACGGGATCATCTATGCCAAAAACCTCAATTCCTGCCTGATAGAATTGTCTGAATCTTCCCTTTTGCGATCTTTCATGCCTGAACATCGGACCAATGTAAAACCATTTCTGTACGGCGTCTTTTTTATCAATATCATGTTCGAGATACGCCCTTACAGCAGATGCGGTACCCTCGGGCCTTAGAGTGAGTGATTCTTCCCCCTTATCCTGAAAAGTGTACATTTCCTTTTCTACAATATCGGTACTTCCGCCGATGCTCCTTACAAATAATCCCGTCTTCTCGATTATAGGCGTTCTTATTTCCTTAAAATTATAGAGGGCGAACAATTCTCTCACCGTATTCTCTATACGGTTGAACTTTGTGACATCGGGGTATAAAACATCATTAAACCCCTGCACGGATTGGAATTGCCCCGGCATGATCAGTCCTTTACTCTTTTTGACTTGAGTAGTTTGTAATTTATACTATCAACAAGTGCAATCCAGCTTGCTTCAATTATATTAAGAGAAACACCAACTGTTGTCCATCTGTTAATACCGTCTCCGGATTCTATCAATACACGGACAGCCGAGCTGGTTCCCTGACCCGATGCTATAACCCTTACCTTAAAATCAAGAAGCCTCATACCTTTTAATTCAGGATAAAATTTTACAAGCGCTTTTCGCAAGGCATTATCAATAGCATTAACAGGTCCATCACCCATAGCGGCCGAGTGTTCAAGTTTACCGTCAACCTCAAGCATAATTGTTGCCTCCGCAATCGCAGGTTCATCTTCTTTACGCTTCTCGTCAATAACCCTGAACCCAAGTAATCTGAAAAAGCTCTTATGCTTTCTTTGCGTTTTATCTATGAGTAACTCAAAAGAAGCTCCCGCACCCTCGTATTGATAACCCTTATTCTCGAGTTCTTTGACGGCTTTGACTATGTTTAAAAGATCATCATCGTTCTCAAGCTTTATTCCGAGTTCTTCGGATTTCGCGAGTACATTCGCCTTACCGGACAGATCCGATATAAGCACACGCCTTTTATTCCCGACAAGAGACGGCTCTATATGCTCATAAGTTTTTGTATTCTCTCTCATGGCACTTACATGTACACCGCCTTTATGCGCAAATGCGCTATCACCTACATAAGGCATGTAGTGATCCGGAACAAGGTTAGCAAGCTCATCTACAAATCTTGAGAGCTCTCTCAGTTTTTTAAGGTTGCGACCGAGCACTTCAAAACCCATCTTTATTTCAAGTGACGGTATGATGGCGCATAGGTTAGCATTACCGCATCTCTCTCCGTATCCATTTATAGTTCCCTGAATGTGATGAATGCCATGCTTTACAGAAATCAAAGAGCTTGCAACTGCTGTGCCTGAATCATTGTGCATGTGAACACCAAGCTTTCCAACATCGACGAACTGCTTAACGTGTTCAATAATCATTTCCACATCCCATGGCAATGTTCCGCCGTTTGTGTCTGCAAGCACGATACGATCCGCCCCGGCATCATTAGCAGCCATTAATGTCTTAATCGCATAGTCTTGATTGTCTTTATATCCATCAAAGAAGTGCTCTGCATCATAAACAACCATATCCATATGCTGTTTGAGAAATTTTATAGAATCGAAAATGAGTTCAAGGTTCTCTCCAAGAGTTATTTTAAGGGCATCCCTTACGTGCAGCTCCCAGCTTTTCCCAAAGATCGTAGCATTATGAACACCCGACGCCAGGATAGCTCTGAGATTCGGGTCATTATCCGCGGAGAAGCCTTTTCTCCTTGTACTGCCGAAAGCTGCAAGTCTGGTTTTTTTTAACTTTATCCTGGAAGCCTTTTCAAAAAACTCTATATCCCTGGGATTTGAACCGGGCCAGCCGCCTTCAACAAAATGGATACCGGCATCGTCCAATATCTCAAGCACTTTTATCTTATCTTCAACAGAGAAATTAACCTGTTCGGACTGCGAGCCGTCCCTTAAAACGGTATCATAAATTTCTATCTTTTCAGATTTTTTTGTAGTCATCTAAAACGTTCATTAACCTGCCTTCTCAAGGTTAAATGCCTCATGCAGCACCCTCACGGCAAGCTCTGCATATTTTGTCTCCACGACACAGGAAATCTTTATCTCCGATGTGCTTATCATCTGGATGTTGATATTCTCCTTAGCCAGAGAAGAAAACATCTTCTGTGCTATCCCTGCGTGACTCCTCATCCCTGCTCCAATGATGGAAATCTTTGCTACACTTTGATCCGTGAGTACATCTTTTGCCTCGATCTGCTTTGCAACATCCTTGATCAATTCTACAGCACGCTTAAAATCTGCCTTTCCGACCGTAAATGTAAGGTCCGTGTATCCTTCCGTACTAACATTCTGAACGATCATATCAACATTGATATTTGCATCCGTCAGCGGTTTAAAAAGCCTTGATGCAATGCCGGGCTTGTCCGGAATCTTTGTGAGTGTTATTTTTGCCTCGTTTTTGTCATAAGCTATACCGGAAACTATTGCTTCTTCCATGTCTTTTTCCTCCGTTACTAATGTTCCTCCACTATCCGTGAAGGTAGATTTTACCATTACTGGTACTTTATATTTCATCGCAAATTCGACCGACCTCGTTTGCAGAACCTTTGCACCGAGACTTGCCATCTCCAGCATCTCTTCGTAAGAGATCTTGTCAAGCCTTCTTGCCTCAGGCACAATGTTTGGGTCAGTTGTATAAACACCGTCTACATCCGTATATATCTCGCACAGATCGGCTTTGAGTGCAGCGGCAAGTGCAACAGCTGTTGTATCGGAACCACCCCTACCCAGCGTTGTTATATTACCTTTTTCATCGATACCCTGAAATCCTGCGACAACAACGATATTCCCCTCTTTCAATGCCTTTTTTATAAGATCATGCTCTATTCTGAGTATGCGCGCTTTTGAAAACGCAGAATCCGTTATGATCGGCACCTGAAAGCCAAGGAATGACTTTGCTCTGTATCCCATCGCGTTGAATGCAATAGATAATAATCCTATTGTAACCTGTTCTCCTGTTGATACGACAACATCATATTCTCTCAAATCCGGTATCTCCGCGGTCTTATTTGTAAAATCAACCAGTTTGTTTGTTTCACCCGACATCGCCGAAACAACAACGATAAGGTCATCCCCTCTGTCCTTTGCCTTTGCTACCTTTCGCGCTACATTTTTGATCTTTTCTATGTCTCCTACCGACGTACCTCCAAACTTTTTAACTACTAAAGCCATATTCCCTTCCTCTTTTAAAATTTTTAATCATTTCTATCCACTCAGCCAGCAATCCATTCTTATCAATTATTCTTATCCGCCTGCCTCTGTTGGTAATATGAAAACTTAAGGATAAATCAAGATAATTTGCAAGAGATTTAAATTTTTCCGGCCATTCTATAAGTAAAAATCCATCATTCATGTAAACATCATAAATACCCGTTCTTAAAAGATCCTCTTCCGATTCAATCCTATAGAGGTCTGCATGAAATATACGCGGTGAAACCCCATACTCATTCATAATGGTAAATGTAGGGCTCGTTACTGCATGCTCGTGCATGTCAAACGCTGTAACAAAGCCTTTTACAAACGTAGTCTTACCCGCACCAAGCTCGCCGGATAATCCAATCTTTGTGCCGCGAGCCAGTTTATCCGCTATAAGCCTTGCAATGAGCATAGTATCTTTTGCACTGGAAACGAAAATTTGGGCTTCCTGTTTCATTAGATCATCATTACTAACAGAACTGTTAAAAAAAAACAATTAAACGGGTTAAATCGAAAGAGTGTGTTTGTAAAAATTTTTGCGGCACGTGTTTAATACATTAAGTCCATGCTTTCCCTGGTGCACTTTTTGGTTAGAGTATCAATAATCCGATCCTGTAAATCAGAAAACTAATAATGAATGCAACGATCAAGGGATAAACGATACCTATTACAAGTAACTTGTTATCGTTAAGCTCTTTTTTCATTGTTACAACGGTTGCCAAACACGGGATATACAGGGTTTGAAAAATAATAAACACATAGGCAATAAGAGGCGTTAGTTGTTGCTTTAACGCAACAGAAAGGGTTCCAGTATCGGTGGCATTGTAAAGAACGGTTAATGTCGCGATTGATGTTTCTTTTGCGGTAAATCCGGTGATCAGCGCAACAATCAATCTCCAGCTAAATCCAATTAGCTTACCCGCCGGTTCAATCCATCTTCCAAATATCCCGAGCACACTTCCGCTCATACTGTTGCCGGGATAATGTGACAAAAACCATATTACTATTGTGGCCCCTACAATATACGTGCCGGCCCTCTGTAAAAAGCTAATAGTTTTATTCCATGCGTACAACCCTACCGTTTTAGCATTCGGCTTCCTGTAGAGAGGCAGCTCTATGATAAGCGGTGATTTTTCACCTTTGAGTACGGTTTTCCTCATTATAAAACCACTCATGATAACAACGGCAAAACTTATTCCTATCGTAGAGAGCATTACCAATGCCGCGTGATCGGGGAAAAAAACACTTACAAACAAGCTTGTTACGATAAACCTTGCAGAGCATGGTATAAAAGGGTTGATCAGTATTGATAATTTCCTATCCGTTTCATTATCCAATACCCTTGAACACATAATACCTGGGACATTGCATCCATAGCCTGTAAGCAGGCATATAAAGCCTTTGCCGTGGAGCCCCAGAATGTGCATTATTCTATCCATTATGAATGTGGATCTTGCGAGTAAGCCGGTATCCTCAAGAATTCCAAGAAAGATAAAAAATATGAAGATAAGAGGGAAAAAAGATACCACCGTACCAACACCGTAGATCAAGCCGTTTATAAGAAATCCCTTTAGCCAAACCGGGGCATGTGCAAGATAAACTCCGAGTTTACCGCCCAGCATAGAAAAAAATCCGCTTATCCAGATCTGCATTGGCAAACTTATGCTAAAAGTCAGCCAGAAAATGAGTCCGAGCACAACGGTGAGTATTACCAAACCCAAAAATTGATTTGTGAGCAGGTGATCGAGTTTATCTGTAAAGGTTATCACATTAAGCCTTAACGGCGTGACAGCAGCAGATGCTATCTTATGTATCCATCCATACCTCGCATCGGTGATCTCTACAATGAGGGACTCAACCTTCGATTGAGTTTCTTTTATATAATTCAATGTTCCCTGATCAATAATAGCTTTTAGTCCGTTTATAACATTATCGTCCCCTTCAAGGATCTTTATGGCGACCCATCGGATATTGTTAAAGGGCAGTCTGAATCTGCTCAATCGTGCGGCCAGATCGTTTATAAAATCTTCAATGGTTCTTGAATATTTTATCGGGGCCGGATTTACGATCCGCTTATCGTCCACCGTATCGTTTATAACGGATAGCAGTTCTTTTATACCCCTATTTTTTGTAGCAATAACGGGAATAACGGGGATGCCAAGATGTCTTTCAAGTTCTTCCACATTTATTTCAATTCCACCGGATACAGCGAGATCAAGCATATTTAAAGCAACCACGACCTTTGCGCCCGTTTCAATAATTTGAGTTAACAGGTACATATTTCGTTCAAGATTTGTTGCATCAATTATAGATACAACTACATCCGGATGCTCTCGAACTATATAATTTGCAGCTATCGTTTCTTCTATAGAGCCGGAAGACAAGCTGTATGTACCGGGTAGATCAATGATTTTGAATTCTTTCCCGTCATAACGGGTCATGCCTTCTTTCCTCTCCACAGTTTTACCCGGCCAATTACCCACATGCTGATTAAGCCCTGTGAGAATGTTAAAAATGGTGCTTTTACCAACATTCGGATTGCCTGCCAGCGCAACCGTTATAGAGTTTTCATGCTCTGTGTCTATGCCGCTGGAATCCGTGCCGTGACAGGAGTCATTGAATATACGTTTTTTAAACATTCTTCACCATAATTAGTTATTGAAAATGATTATCAATTATTACGATCAAAGTCAAGAGGATTCTATACCCGTTTTTAAAAAATATAAGGGTATTTTGCCGGTTACGCATCAAAAGCACTGACGATCAAATCCTGTTTTAGAATTCTATAAATCCGAAATGGGGGCAAGCCGTTTGCTTGCCTATACGGTCATAATCTGTATACCATTTCAAAAAAGGAGGCAGTAGCCATGAAGATATGTGATGTGTCAGCCCTTGAGATACTCGATTCACGCGGGAATCCGACTGTTGAGGTTATGGTTAAATTGGAGAGCGGCGTTTCAGCAGCGGCAAAGGTCCCTTCAGGCGCATCGACAGGGGAAAGAGAGGCACTTGAACTGAGAGACGGGGACAAAAAACGTTATCAGGGCAAGGGGGTTTTAAAGGTAATTGATAATATAGTTAAAATAATAAAGCCGGAAATAACGGGCATGAATGCTTATGATCAGATAAACATAGATAGAAAATTGATAGATCTTGACGGCACTGAGACAAAATCGAAGCTTGGAGCAAACGCAATACTCGGAGTTTCTTTGGCCGTTGCACAGGCCGTTGCAAAAGCAATGGGCATTCCCTTGTACAAGTATATCGGGGGTATTGATACTTATCTAATGCCTGTCCCGATGCTGAACATCCTTAATGGCGGGAAACATGCCGATACCGATGTAGATTTCCAGGAATACATGATAGTCCCTGCCGGTATAAGCTCATTCCGTGAGGCAATAAGGGCATCCGTGGAGGTATACCACACGCTCAAATCAATACTGAAAGATGCCTCCCTTGTTACGTCGGTCGGAGATGAAGGTGGGTTTGCCCCTGATCTTAAGAACAATGAGGAGCCTTTACAATTTATAGTAAAGGCGATTGAAAAGGCAGGATACAAACCCGGTAAAGAGATATACCTAGCTCTTGATCCGGCATCAAGCGAGTTTTATAAAGACGGCAAATATATTTTAAAGGATGAGAACAAAACACTCAACAGCACAAAACTGATAGACTTATATGAAAGCATGGTAAAGGCTTATCCTCTGATCAGTATAGAAGACGGACTTGCTGAGAATGATTGGAATGGGTGGGTTGAAATGAAAAAAAGGCTTGGGTCAAAGATCCAACTCGTTGGAGACGACATTACAGTTACAAACACAAGATATATCAAGAAACTCATAGAACTGGACGGTGCAAATTCGGTGTTGATAAAACTTAACCAGATAGGTACCCTGACGGAGACAATGGAGGCAATAAGGATGGTACAGTCCCATGGGTGGACTGCGGTTGTATCACACAGATCCGGTGAAACGGATGATACAACCATATCTGATCTTACCGTAGGCAAAAATACGGGATTCATAAAAACCGGGGCTCCGGCGAGAGGAGAAAGGGTGGCAAAGTATAACAGGTTGATGGAGATAGAACAGGAACTCCGCGGCAATGCTTCATACGCGGGCATGTCGGCATTTGTGAGTATAGGTAGATAATGTGTATGGAAGTAGAAAACGATACCGTTTTCTACTTCTTGCTCAACCCTTACGCATCCCCATCCGTAATGACCCTGTTAAAATGATCCTGCAAAACTACCTCAAAATACCGGTTAATCACTTTTAGGTTTGCACTGTTCTTGAATTTATGCAGCTCACCAGCAGGCTTATCCTGTATGATAAACCCTGATGCGTATATTCCGGGTATTCGTTTTTCGGTAACGGATAAAACATAAACGGGTATAGATTTAGCATTGCATATTGTTACAATAGCTGTTGTGCCAGATTTGGCAATGATGTTTCCTTTATGAATCGCATCCCCTCCGATAAAAACAGCATTCACATAACCATTCGAAAGCATACTCATACCCATTGCGTCGGTGGTATAATCTACATGGATGCCCTCACTTTTAAGCTCTACCGCCATATCGTAGCCCTCATTCTTTGGCCTTGACTCAAGCACAAGTACGTCAAAAAAAGCTTTATGCCGTTTTGCGTATACAAGCGAATCAAGTACAGTCTTACTCGACGAATAGGTCATTATTTTTTTGTACTTCTTTATGACCGGAAAGGCATTGTTTGCAACCTGTTCTGCATGCCTTTTGATATTAATTTTAAACGTACTGAGATATTTAATAACATCTTTATTATTGTTGCTTTTACCGGAAGATCTCAGACCGTAAGCAAGATTCAGAATAATGCCCATTGAAGGCTGCGACTTTACAAGCCCTTTTGACACATAATCTGTTAGCTTATCCACCCGATAATCATTATGTGCATTTAAGAATGCAAGAATCCGATCTATTGACATTATCGCTATGTTGGTAGAGCCGGATACATTATCATTTGCTATAGGTTTTAGGATGTCATTAATGGTTCCTGCCATTTTTCAACACCTGCTGTAATCATTTTATTATTGGAATTTTATCTTATTATTGACTGTTAATGCAAGTTAATATACTAAAAAGATATGGGGCAGTAGCTCAGTCGGGAGAGCGCCACGTTCGCAACGTGGAGGTTGAGGGTTCGATCCCCTTCTGCTCCACCAAAAATAACAATTATGTTTGGAGGTAAATCCTGTTTGCTGCAAGCTTCCCACATTGTAATGAGCACCTGCATTGCATACGTTGGCTTTTGACCCGGACCAGATGCTAAACTATTCCATCAACAAATGCCCTTACACGAGCATCGGGTTTTAATATGTCCATAAGCATTTTTGCCTTTTGCTCGGACTCTACCGCGTGTTTCAATTTATTCCTCACTACCTCTTCTTGATCATCCGTATTTGAAGCACCTTTAGGAATTTTGGATTCAGCTTCATACGTGCTGTTGTTATATAGTTCTATATTTACTCTCGAGCCGAAAGAAAAAGTAAATGCATTCATGTTTACATGATCATATTTTCTTTTCAATCCATCAACTATGGTATCTCTTTCCTGCCCGGATAAAGCCCTCCGTGCTTTTAGCAGCCGGACTGACTGCAGGGGTATTTTCGGCAGATTTTTTCTCATCAGATGAAAGGCTTTGAGCAGCTTATAAATGCCCGTACCGGCGAACAGAAACCTGCCGCCAACGGCATCGTAAAATGATGCAATGGTTTTTAATGTGTACGTCCAGTCATGACTTAGAACGACTTTTTTCGATAAAGCATTTATCTCCTGTTCGTGTGCGGATAACATGCCTGATGAAAGATGCTTTGCAAGTAAGCCATGGTTTATAATAGTTATCGCGGCGCTTTTGGGAATAGAGAAGTTTATATTTACAGGATCAAGTGTGCCCGTATCGTTCATCTCCGCCATCTTATTCATGCCTATTGTAAGTATGCCTGCAGATATATAGATATGTTTTATATCGTTCGCATCGAGGTCTTTGCCTGTTTTTTGTTTGCATTCGCTCATAATCTTATAGATACTATCAATAGTTGTATCCATGTATGCACAGCCTGGATAAGGTTTAAACGATATAGAATCTGTTACCCACCATTCACCAAAACCCGACAACATCGTTTTGAGCGGAAGGTACGAGAATTTTTCGAGAAAACCGCCTTTTGTTTCAAGTATACCCGTGTTACCGTGCATGCCTGCCTTTGCAAGCCTTGCACCAAACATGCCTGTTATAATAGGTATTGCAGCGGTTGTTAGTTTTGAATCACTTATCATGAACCCTGGGGTAAGCGGATAGTTTGGCTGATACATAGAAACTGCCATTGCGGATGCTATTTGCCGCCTTGTTAAACCGAGGAGCATGGACACTGATGCAGCAGCACCTATTGCATGGATGTAAGACCACATCTGACCATTATGCGGGCCGAGCAGCACAGATGCACCGATCCTCCCCTCGATCTCATTTACCGCAACCTGCGCAGTGATAATATCCTTTATTGTCAGGTTAAGTTCTTCTCCCATAGATAATGCCACAAGCACCGATGAATGACCCGGATGCGCCATGAACAGGTAATCATCGAAATCAAAACTCATTGAATAAATCGCATTTATAAAGCTCGCATACTCTGCAGTGGTTTTTTCCCCGGTTGATAAAACAGTGGATGGACCGTCCGGCAGATTTATCGATCGGATACTTCCTAACGTACCGTAGTGTTTACCCGAGAATGCTGCTGCAAGAATATTAAGTATTTGAAGTTTAGCCTTCTTTAAAACTCGGTCAGGGATGTCTTCATACCTCAACCCGCAAACCCATTCGGCCATTTTATCTATAATATATTCGGACATTGCTGCATATCCTCTCTTTTAATCATGAAATCTCTGTATTTATTTGTTTCATAATTTATTAACCGCCTAAATGCAAGAGGAGATAAAAATCTGGCCGACCTGCCTCTCAATACCGCGGTTTACATAATATAACAAAATTGCCCTTTTGCCGGAACAACATTTTCTCGTATAATCGTTGACATTACGAATTTAATGTGTATTTTATAAATCTATGCGGTTTTTTTATATAGTTTTAATAACATTAGTATTATGTACCTCCGTTGATGCGGAAACCAACAGGCGTGTGGTTTTGATTCTTGATCCTTATGATAATGAACAATTACTCAAAATAAAAGCAGGCATTTTGGAATCTGCAAAATGGATATCATTCCCTGAATATAAAAAGCGAATCTCCCCGGAACAGTACGATTTGTCCGGTGCACAAAGCAAGCTTTCCAATGCAAAAGAGGCCTATGAATTTTTAAGATTTGATGAGTCCATAAAGCTATTGCACGGAATAACCGAAGAGTTAAAATCTTACCCCGCGACAAGTGAGGTACTGGATGTAAATAGAGAAGTATTGCTTTATCTGGCGCTAAATTATCTGGCAATTGATGATACCAAAGGTGCGGATAAGACAATCAGAGATTATGTGTGCATATCCCATGGAAAAGCCCTTGATCCCAATATCTGGCCGCCAAATCTTATTGACACAATTGACAGACGGGAAAAAAGCAGCCGGCTGACAAGTATAACAGTAGCTACAAACCCTTCCGGTGCAAGCATCTATATCGACAGCCGGAAGTCAGGGTTATCCCCTTTACATTCAGAAATTTACCCCTGTATGCATTTTATAACAATCTCCAAACACGGATATGTTACAAGGACGGATAAAATTATCTCCGGAGGTACGTTTAATTTTGATTTGCAGCCTGACCTATCAGCACCTTCCGAACAAACACTGTCAAAAGATAATATTAAACAAATACTTCAAACCTACAATGCCGATGGAATCGTTTTTGTTTCCTTAGAATCTAAAAATCCACGAACAATAAAGGTGTCCATGGTTTTTACACCTGACATTGATTTTACGTCAACGAACTTTGACTATAATAATGAGGATCAGGCAGTTAAACGGGTGATAGATTTTTTAAACCATGATGAGTCTGCTGAAACAAAACAACCTATCCTATTTAAACCTTTACCCCTGGAAACACAGAGTTCTCCTCAAAAAAACTGGTACGAGAACAAGTGGTTATGGGGCACCGGTGCTGCTGTTGCTATAGCCGGAATTGTTTATGCAATTACACAAACAGGCAGAGGGCATTCTTCTTCATCAAATGGAAGCGTTTCAATCAAATGGTGATATGTGGAAGAAAAAACGGTACTATTGTCTGCAGATGAGAATGCACATTTACATACAGATATAAAAAAACCTTTAAATAAAAAAAAGAACCCCTGTTCAAAACAACCCAAAAGCGGGCCGCTGAGAATTATACTTTTTGTACTTGTTTTGATATCAGGCGCAGGGCTCGGTTCTTATACGTATTTTACATACGAAGAACAGAACAAACTTTCAAAAAGTTTTGAGCAGGCTGTCAACAAACATAATATCGCGGACGCACAGCATATATTAAACGCTCTCAAAGAAAAAGGCTATCATTCACAAACGATATCCATATTTGCAAAAACACTTGATGATATGCACTTAAAAGACAATGCATGGCAAAACGCACAGGCATTATATAAGAGTAACAGGTTTACAGATGCATATAATGCACTCGTACGATTTACGACAGACAACTTTTATCATGATAGGGCAGAAGAGCTTGTAAATTCAATAAAACAACACCTGCTAAACGGTATCATACAAACAGCAACATCACTTTATATACAGGGAAACACCGGGGAAGCAAAAGCGCTTGTTAATACCGTACTCGCAGAAGACCCATCCAGCCGGACGGCAAATGAACTTTTAACCTTGATGTACACGCACCAAAATAACAATCATAAGGTGCATACGCCAAAGCTCAACCTTGTCTATACGGATTCAGGTGAACAGGCATACAAACAGGGGGATATAGATAAGGCAATAATGATATGGTCTGGGGGTGGATCTAAGGAACACCCTTCAAATGTGAAAAGGGCTGTTATCGCAAGCAGTATAAAAAAATATCTGAATCTCGGAGAAACAGCTTATGGAAAACTTACTTATGATGCTGCTATTGTATATCTTAAGAAGGCAGACACATTCTCTGAAATGATCAATATCAAGTCCTCAAGCGTAGAAAAAAGGCTCCATAAATATCTTACTGCAGCATACATAGAACTCGGCAAAAATGCACTAATTACACACGCATACAAAAAAGCCGGGGATTTCTTTTCAAAGGCATTGGTATTCGATCCAGATAATGAGAACGCATTATCCGGCTTAATTACAATAAATGATGAGGCAAATAAACTCTACAAAAAAGCTTATGTATTATCAAATGCAAATAAAAAGGAGGCTTGCAGGCTGTACATGCAGGCTATGGATACGGCACAAAAAGGCACCGATGTTTATAAAAAGATTAAAGAACACATTCGTATCTGCGAATAACCCGGTTTGGTTTTATCTGATTGAGGCGGATTCTATGCTAAGCAGACTAAAGGGCCTCATGTTTAATACCACATTACCCATCACACACGCATTATTACTAAAACGGTGCAATTGGATTCACAGTTTTTTTATGTTGTTTCCCATTGATGTAATATATTTTGACAGGTCTATGACCATTATTGACATAAAACATCTCAAGCCTTTCAGCTTTTCCTTTCCGGTGTTTGAAGCGGATTGTGTACTGGAAATAGGATACGGACTTGCAAACAAATATAACATCACTAAAGGCGATAGATTTGAAATTTATGAATAATGCTAACTTCGGTAGATATATGATTATACGACTTATAGAAAGCGGCGGAATGGCAGATGTTTACAAAGCCATAATGACCGGTCCCCACAATTTTGAAAAACCTGTTGCATTAAAAATGATGCATAAGCATTTAGTACATGATGATGCTTTTGTAAAAATGTTTATAGATGAGGCAAGATTATGCGCAAGACTTAATAATCCGAATATCGTTCAGGTCATAGACTTTGGTGAAAACGAAAAGAGGTTGTATCTTGTGATGGAATATATCAGCGGCGTTAATCTATCTACTTTCATAAAGACTTTGCTAAAGCATAATTATAAACCTGATGTAGTGCTCTCTTCTTATATAACAGCAGAAATCCTGAAAGCGTTAAGCTATGCACATACGCTATACGATCCCTGTGGAAAATCACTCGGCATTGTTCATAGAGATATAACACCGCAAAATATACTCTTGTCTTATGATGGTGACGTAAAACTCACGGACTTTGGAATAGCAAAGACAAGATGCTCAATGACAACAACTGTCGGAACTCTAAAGGGTAAGATACGGTATATGTCACCCGAACAGGCAAGCGGACAGGCCATTGATAATAGAAGCGATATTTACTCTGTCGGGCTTGTATTGTATGAGCTGCTTACGTTTGAGCATGCATTTTCCGGGGACACCGATATGTCGCTTTTAAAAAATGTTCGGGAGTCAAAGATCGTCAACCGTCCTACAGAGCTAAACCCTGCTATTCCAGTGGAACTTGAGGCAAGTATATTAAATGCCCTGTCCTTGAATCCGTCTGATAGATTCAACAATGCTGATCTTTTCAAACAAAAATTAGAACCTTATGTAAATAATCCTTCTTTAACTAAGATAGCTCTATCGGATATATTAAAATTTTTATTTTATGATACGATAAGAGATGAATTACATGAGGGAAAAGTCCTTGCTGCAAAAAATCCACATAAAGGAAAGTTGCAAAAAAAACGAATTATAATGTCAATTGGCATAGGAATCATGGGTCTGTGTTTGGCTATTTTTGTTACACTTATGTCTCTAACTGCAAAACGGCCCTCTGGAACACAAGCCCTTAAGCCGGCTTATGCGAAGCCGGTACATTCTTCTTTAAAAATTATCCCTCTACCCGCACACCAAATATCCTCCGGGAATAAACGGGTGCCCGTACATGACACACCTGCCATAATGGAAAAAGCTTTGATCGTTATAAATGCAAGCCCATGGGCAGATATCTATATATCAGATAAAAATACGAGAAAGTTTATCGGTACTACACCTATAAAGCATCTTAGGTTAGAACCCGGCAATTATACAATATTTTTTAAAAACAAATTATATGATTCAAAAACCATCAATGTTAAACTATCCCCTGGAGAGAAAAGAACAGTCGTTCTCAGATACGATCGTGGAAATAAAAAATTTTTTAAATTCATTAACTCCAAAAATACCGAGATGTAGGGCAGCATAGTGTTTTCCTTCACGATTACGCAGGTTGTGGCCCTCATCGATAAGTACCAAACGGTTTATAACCATTTTTATCAATATTTAATGATGATTTGCATATTGCATGGTTTAGGGAAAAATTCAATAGGTTTACGGGGATATTATTGGGATAGATTTCAACGCCCGTATCAAATCACGGCAAGGCTTACCCTCACCTAACCTCGCAAACCAACCTTAAAAACCCTTAAAAATAAAAAGCCCCGCCAACCATATTATTGGGACGGGGCATAACCCCTGGCAGCTACCTACTCTCCCACACAGTTGCCCATGCAGTACCATCAGCCTTGGAGGGCTTAACTTCCGTGTTCGGAATGGGAACGGGTGTTTCCCCTCCAGCATTGCCACCAGAGAAAATAATGCTAAAATTGAATATATAAAAAATCTAGTCAAGTCTTTCGACCTATTAGTATCGGTTAGCTAAATACTTTACAGCACTTACACACCCGACCTATCAACCTTGTAATCTCCAAGGGGTCTTATTCCCTGTCTTACGACAGAGAGGGATACCTTATCTTGAGGTGGGTTTCTCGCTTAGATGCTTTCAGCGATTATCCCTTCCGAACTTAGCTAACCAGCTATGCCACTGGCGTGACAACTGGATCACCAGAGGTTCGTCCATCCCGGTCCTCTCGTACTAGGGACAGATCCTCTCAAGTATCCTTCGCCTACGACAGATAAGGACCGAACTGTCTCACGACGTTCTGAACCCAGCTCACGTACCGCTTTAATTGGCGAACAGCCAAACCCTTGGGACCTGCTTCAGCCCCAGGATGCGATGAGCCGACATCGAG
>JAMCPX010000032.1 GCA_023382265.1 Deltaproteobacteria bacterium
CACACAGACGATCCAGTGTGCGGCCTTGGGGTTGGTTTTAGGCATTCTATTTTCAGGTGTATCTTTTGCAGGTAATTCAAATCCATCAGCAGCATCTTCATTTAACTTATTCAATATGCAAAACGGCAACAACTGGACATCTCAATGGAACAATCAAACAGGTTATTCTCAAGGCGTTCTTACATGGGGTAATGGTTACAAAGGCAGATCAAATCTGCCTGCCTCGGTGCCTCATCTCTTTGAACCCATGTATGTAGATTCAGGCGTTTGTGTAAAACCTATTACACCAACACTGTCTCCTGTATTCGTAGAAGACCAAAAACTATCAATCTTAAGCTTTACTGCAACCCAGCCCATAATCTCAGAAGGCAATGGTTATACAAACACAACAATGTTTGACATGTCATTTGCCATTATGCATACAGATGCACTTGAAGGACAGAGGCACAGCAACAGTGATGCAGAGAGCAAGGTCTTTTATATTGTAGAGCAGGTTATTATTAAGGATTCATCAAACAACACTGTAGCTGCACTTTATAACACAACATATATAAACCCGAGCAATTGCATCAAACAAGGAGATGGTAATGAAGATGCTGGGCAGATTTCCGGGAATAATGAGCAAGAAGTGGAAGGCAAGGAATGCGAATGGATTGGTACACAGGCAGGCATACCATTTACCACTGTAGGATATAAAGACGGTGTATATTCTTATCAACTTACAGCCGCATTGTATCGTGAAAGTATATATAATGAGCAAGAGAGTGATAATGATGAACAGCACCATACCAAGCTTATTACAACAGCCCAAACCGGCGCCGGCACATTTATAATAGATTCAACCCCGCCGACTATTACCATAACAGCACCACCAGCAAATACAGTTTTGAACGATTCATACCCACAGATCACTGTAAACTACCATGATAATCTAAGCTGCATAGATACGAATACATTCAAGGCATTACTTGATTACACAGATGTAACGACATTGTTTGTAACAACCGACACTTCTGCAAGCTTTAAGCCGCCTTATGCACTTTCAGACGGCGTTCATAATGTTGGGATAACAATTAAGGACATGGCAGGCAATACAGATACAGCTAAAGAAGATTTTTCAATTTTTACAGGACAAAACAGCGGTGCATACCAGGGAGTAATAGGCTTTCTACAGTCCCTTGCCCCGGTATTCGGCTATCCCGTGGATTTGCATGATTTAAGACTTGCGGACTACAGAGCAAACTTCTCTGGTACAACTTATGTTTACAGTATGTATGAATTTGACCAATATATAAATGGGGTACAAGTAATAGGCGGGCAACTCAAGATAGGAGTGAATATCTACTATTTACCAACAGCGGTATTAGGGAACTATTACACAACTGTAACAAATGTAAATACCACGCCGAGTATAAGTGCAGATACAGCAAAGGGTATAGTACTCGAAGATCAAGGGATCACAGATACAACCGCTATAGATAACATTCCACCTCAACTCAAAATTCTCCCAACAAGCATAAGTGGGAGACTTGTGTGGCAAGTAATAGTTCAAGCATCCAATACTCAACGTTTAATAAATTATACCTATCTTATAGATGCCAGTACTGGGACAATTGTAAGTAAGTGGAATAACATTGCATATTATTATACTGCCTTAGGTAATGTTTTTCTTTCCCCGCCGACTATATTAAATTTTGTTTTTTGGCCTGTAACACTAACCAGCTTACTTACTAATAACGGTTGTTTAAATGGTGTTTATGCATTTGTTGCAGATCAAAATCTTTTCCCACCAAATAACTCTATGCCACATTGCATACCACAAGGGGTGTATAACAATGGTAGTTATAATGATTTTCCAGATACAATATATAACTTACCATATCATACTTCAAACAGTACAAATGATATTATGACAGATATGGTAACAGCATATTACAATGTAAACAAATTAGCTGAAAGGCTTTATCATGCTACAAGCTTTCAAATGCATCTTCCGACTATGTCAAATACACTTACCCCATCAACTCAACTATCTATATGGACAAATATGGGAGATACATTAATAGTAGGTAATACGCCAGCATGTCATTATGGTAAGTTGCTTATTCCATCTCCAAATTATAATGCAGCTACGTACCCTATATGGGGATCTAATAATCATATACAACAACTAACTATAGAGATAGGGATGGGTTGTGATTGGTTGCCTTCAACTTTCATAACAAGTATTTTACCTTTAAAAACAGAGACTATTTACTTATTTAATGATTTTACAAGAGATCCCTCCATAATATTTCATGAATACGGACATGCTATTCTATATGATAAAGGTGTTCATTATAGTGTAGCCCCAATATACGGGGCTTATCATGAAGGCTTTGCAGATACTAATGCATTCTTTATGACAGGGGATCCTCATATCCCCACGTGGTTGGTATCTGAACAAGCATTACAAAGAAATGCTGATAACAATACCTTTGAACCAGCATGGTTCGCAAGTTCAATTTCTGGATCTTTTTATACTTCTAATACTGCTTTTACCACTCTATCACTACCAGTTACATCTGATTCTCATTTTATGGGAGAGGTTTATTCAGGAGCTATGTGGGATTTAAGAAACAGAATGATGAATACCTATGACTTATCCTCCGATCAAGTATGGTGGCTGGATGTAAATGCTGCTGATTTTATTGTTGAGAATCCAAACTCTAATTTAGACTTTTCATTTATTATACAGCCATTACTTACAGCTAATGAATATGAATGGTATTGGGCTAAAGTACTTTATCAATCGGGACTAATAAGCTGCCCCATTGACCCATGGCACGAGATAGAGGGTGCGTTTGCAAGGCATGGGGTATTACAATCGACCAATGTAGCTATTGCAATACCAGAAATTGGAGAAGGCAAAAGCGTAGATCCAACTCAATCACCTATAAACTTTACCATTTACAGTGGTGCAAATACAAATGCACAATTATTCTTTTACAATTCTGATGGTTCTTATTGTAGCAGCTCCGGGACTATTTCAACAGATCCATCCTTGTACCAGTCTTCTACAGCCTATCCTGGCTGCAGCACCATTGTGCCTGGCTACAACCAGGGGTGTGCGGTGTATAATGCAGCAAGTGAGATAAGTAACTGTCAAAACGGAAAGGTAACCTTTGCTGCACAAACATGCAATGGAAGTAATTGTATAAGTTCTGCATCAGATGGTCCACCACAATATATTGATAAGAGTAGTGGAGGATGTGCAGTAGTTCCTGCAAATGTAGATGTTCTTTTTTCTGCTATAATGTTTAATCTACTTTGTCTATTTATCCCTTTGATATTCATTGGATATTTGAAGAAAAAAAGAAGCAAGGGTGCATTATGAGAATAAATAGATTGATATTGATTTTTATTACGATAATAATTCTGAGCACATGTACGAAGAGAACAAGCCCTTCTTCATGGCAGGTTATTGGAAATATGCCGGAAGGCAGGGCGGATTTTTCAGCTGTTGTTTCTTATAGCTTTCCTACTGAAACTGATATAGCTTGCGATCCTTTCCCATGTGGTGTATTACCTCTATCGCCTATTGAAAAGGTAGATATAAATGGGACTACAGGATTTATAAGTAGTGCAGAGGTTTTACCTGCAACACTATGGAAAGATAAATACTGGATAACGAGGTACACAACATTTACTGTAAGTAATGCATTTCTTTATGCCTTCATGGCGTTAAGTTCTACTGGTACCTCAATTTCAACTTCTGTCTTCTCCTGCTATGCCCATATTAATCCTGATGGAACAATAGGTATGTGGAAGAATATAGCAAATCCTATTGTAGACAAATTCAGATATTTCTCTTCTACTATTGGTTATGGGAACTGGATTTATTCTCTGGGAGGGTTTACCGAGATTAGCTTTTCTCCATATATACAACCAATAGGTAGTGGTGTTTCAACCAGTTCTGTAAGCGATGTGATTATGACTAATGTTAACTCAGATGGCTCTATCAGAATATGGCAGACTACAACAGCTATGCTTGCACCAAGAGGGAATTTTGGGGCAGTTGCATTTAGTGGATATGTTTATGCTATTGGTGGACAGACACCAACAGGTGTAACTAACACTGTTGAGATGGCACAGGTAATGACAGATGGAACGCTCGGTTTTTGGAAATACACATCTCCACTTAATACACCACGGGAAGGTTGTGGTATTATAGAGTATAATGGATATATCTATGTAATAGGTGGTGACACAAGTAATTGGGGTATGAATACTGTAGAAATGGCTAAGATCAATCCAGATGGTTCGCTAAGTACATGGAGCTATACGAGTCCTTTGCAGATTGCAAGGACAGATTTTAATGTGGTTGTGTTGAATGAAAGGATATATGCGATAAGTGGAGGTGTAGGAACTATTGAGTATGCTGATATACATTCAGATGGAATATTAGGGAGCTGGAAGATATTACCTTCTTTTGGGTTTGTGTTTTCTTTAATGTCTTCCATTGCTTATCAGAGCCATATATACTTATTAGGAGGGGCAGTGCCTTATTATTTGAGTACTTGGGACTACCAACCATCCTATTTATATATAATTGGTGGTTATGCTCCGACAGTCACAACAAGTATTCAAATGGTAACAATAGATGGTTCAAGAATAGGTGGATGGAGTGAGGTTTCTGATTTATGGGAACCGAGGGCAGGGCTTTCCGCTGTTACAAATATGGGATTTATCTATACTACAGGTGGAGAAGGTGCTAATGGAGCATTAAACAATATGGAGGTTACATATCCTACAGATGCTACAGGTATGCTTGGAAAAGGAATAGTGGTGGATGAAACAAACGGCATGCCCACCGGGGGTGGGGCGATCAGTACAGGATGTGATATGTGTATAATAGGAGGGGCGTATAACGGTGTGTATTCGGGTAACGTTCGATGCGCCCCCCTTTTTGATCAGGTTTTTCCCGGCTATCCTTCATGTGCTGTTTTTTCGAACTTACCACAATCACATAACGGTATTCCAATGGGAGATTTTATTACAACTTCTGTGCTTAACACAGCAAGATATAAAAGCGGTGTAGTAATTTATCCACCAATCTTAAGTGGAATGAATTTCACATCCTTGGTGTATGCACTTGGCGGATACTATACAGGTACATCTATAACGAACTCTGTTGAGTATGCACAGGTGATGACAGATGGAACGCTCGGCAATTGGCAGTACACAAGCTCAATGAACCTGCCAAGGGCGGCGTTCGCAGCCGTTGCAATCAGCGGATGGGTGTATGCAGTAGGGGGATACACGGACAAAGGCATAACAAACACAGTTGAGAAAGCACCAATAAATCCGGACGGCTCACTTGGTAAATGGGTATTCATAGATCCCATGACCATACCCCGTGCAGGGCTTGCAGTAGTAGAGGACAACGGCTGGATATACGCACTTGGAGGCATATCAACACCCAATGGCATGCCGCTTGATACCATAGAAGCAGCAAGGATGTATTAACCTCCCAAACGCATGTTTTGGATTGAACGCTTTTTGGATTATAATGTCCTTTTAGAACTGGAATAACAGCCAGAATAAATATACATAATCTTGACAAATACCAATATTTCCGGATACCGTGCCTTGTCATGTATGTTCAGGAGCTAATTTTTAGTTTAAATAAATTCTGGTCTAATAACGGATGTGTTATAGATCAACCCTATGATATAGAGGTTGGTGCGGGCACATTCCATCCGTCTACCTTTTTACGGGTACTCGGTGCTAAACCATGGTCAGCTGCTTATGTCCAGCCGTCAAGAAGGCCTGCTGACGGCAGGTATGGCGAAAACCCAAACAGGCTGCAGAGATATTTTCAGTATCAGGTTGTTATGAGCCCTGCACCTTCCGGTATTCAACAAACATACCTTAAAAGTCTCAAAACGCTCGGCATAGATCCTGAAAAACATGATATCAGGTTTGTAGAGGATGATTGGGAATCTCCAACACTTGGGGCATGGGGTCTTGGCTGGGAGGTATGGCTTGACGGTATGGAGATTACACAATTTACATACTTTCAGCAGACAGGCGGCATTGACCTTATTAACACGCCTGTAGAGATCACTTATGGCACGGAGCGAATTGCAATGTATCTTCAAAATGTTGAGAATGTGTATGAGCTTAAATGGAATAAAACAGTAACATACGGAGAACTTTATAAAGAGAATGAGAGACAGGGATCCATTTATAATTTCGAGCGTGCTGATACAAAAAGGTTATCCATGCTGTTTGATGAATATGAGCATGAGGCAAAAAGGCTTTTGAATGATGGTCTATATCTTCCAGCTTATGATTATGCATTAAAATGCTCACACGTGTTTAATCTGCTGGACGCAAGACGTGCGATATCGGTTATGGAAAGGGCAAGGTATATCGCAAGGGTAAGGGCAATGGCAAAAACGGTTGCCCAGGGGTATATCTTTCAGACAAACAACGATTTAAACGATACAAATGGTTCAATAGGTTTAAAACAGTAATGTCAGAGCTATTTATAGAAATTGGTGTTGAAGAGATACCGGTCAATGAGATAAAACCCGCAATAGAGCATATTTCACGGAGTTTGTGGATGCTTTTTACAAATGATCATCTTTTTGAAAGCGAATCTAACACGATTGAAGAGGTCTGCCAAACCTACACCACCCCGAGAAGGCTTGCTGTGTGTTTTAATGGACTTGCAGATAAAGGCAAGCCTGTCTCTATAACCTGTACAGGACCAAGAAAAGAATCGGCATATGATCAGAAGGGTAAACCAACTACCGCTGCGATTGGTTTTGCACGTTCAAAGGGTATGGATGTATCCGATTTGAAGGTTGTTAAGCTTGAAAAAGGCGAGTTTGTACAACTTGAGCTTAAAAAACCGGGGATAAATACAGATGTTCTTATTAGAGAGCAGCTCAAGGATATTATTTTAAATATCCCGTTTAAAAAATCCATGAGATGGGTGAAAGACGGCATAAGTTTTATCAGACCAATAAGATGGTTTGTAGTGCTCTATAATCAAAGAGTTGTACCGGTATCCATTGGGGAAATAAAGTCATCATCATTTACATCAGGCATATTGCTTGAGAATAAAAAAATAAAGGTATTAGACTGTAAATCATATCTTAATGTTTTAAAAAGCCATAAGATTATTCCATCTTTCGACCATAGGAAATCCATTATATCAGATCAAGCTAAACTTATAGCAGAAGATGTTCATGGGAGTGCTGTACTTGATAATGAATTATTAGATACCCTGTCGAACCTTGTGGAATCTCCTGTTGCAATTCTTGGTACTTTTGACTCAAGGTTTATGAATCTGCCTAAAGAAGTAATCATAAGTGTGATGAAAGATCATCAGAAATACATACCGATCGAGAAAAACAACTCTGAACTACTGCCCTACTTTATAGGGATAAGCAACAATCCTTATGGAGACAACGATGTGATCAGGAAAGGGTACGAACGGGTGCTTCATGCAAGGCTTGAGGATGCGGAGTTCTATTATAATGAGGATATCAAACAACCGCTTGCATCGTATGTTGAACTGCTGAAAGGTATGATTTTTAATCCGGAGCTTGGCAGTCTTTATGACAAAACGCAACGTATAGTGGCTGTATCTTCATACCTATGTGATGAAATTGGATTTAAAAACAAATCCCGGGTCACATCCTCTGGGCGTGAACCCGTCCCCTTTGCTAAAGGAGGAATTTTGTTTCAACCTCTTGATGAAACCTCAATAATAATGACTCTTAAAGCGGCACAGCTTTGCAAAGCCGATCTTGCAACAAGACTTGTATCTGAATTCCCCGAATTGCAGGGCACGATTGGCAGACAATACCTTGTGCTTGAGAATAAGGGCTATGAACGCATAGCTCAGGCAATCTATGAACATCATTTGCCGAAGGGTTTTAGTCCTGAGCTCCCGGAATCCTTGATAGGTGCAGTTGTCTCTATTGCTGATAAGGTTGATACGTTGATAGGATTTTTCAGTATAGGTGAACAGCCGACAGGCACACAGGATCCTTATGGATTAAGAAGGGCAGTGATTGGCATTATAAATACCATAGTCAAATTTCAGCTTGAGCTGGACCTGAAACTTATTATAGATTTTGGTATTGATATGTACAGGCATATTAATGATAAGGAAAAGCTATCCAGACAGATCATGAACTATATACTGATAAGGCTCAAAGGTATTATCAAAGAAGGAATAAATATGGATGATATGCTCATTGAAGCAGTGATTGAAACAAAGCCTGTAAACATAATAGAGGTTGAACAGAGAATCAAAGCATTAAGTGATACGGTGCTGAAAAAGGAGTTTGAGCCTGTTTACTTAGCTTATAGAAGGGCAATAAATATCACGAAAGGATATAAAACATCAAATAATGATAAAGTAGATACCTCATTATTTGTAGAGTCTTATGAAAAGGATTTATATAACAAATACTTAGAGGTATATAAATTAGCCCAACCAAAACTTGCAAATAGGGATTATAAAGGCTATATAAAGACACTTGAAACGCTCATACCGCATGTAAACTTGTTTTTTGAAAAGGTGCTTGTAATGACGGAAAATCTGGATGTAAGAAATAACAGATTATTGATGCTTACAAATATAGGCATGCTTATTAATCAATTGCTTGATATAACAAAACTAAACACAGGGGGTATTTATGGCAGTAAAGAATAAGATCGTTTACTTTTTTGCAAAAGCCAGAGCAGACGGTACAGGTGAGATGAAGGATCTGCTTGGAGGAAAGGGTGCAGGGCTTGCAGAGATGACAAGGGCAGGCATACCTGTTCCGCCTGGTTTTACAATTCCAACGACTATATGTATCCAGTATTTTAAAACCGGGATGAGATTTCCATCCGGCTTAAAAGAAGAAGTTAAAAAAGCAATGAAAAGGCTCGAGGTAATAGCAGAGAAAGGGTTTGGCGATAAAAATAGTCCTTTACTCGTTTCCGTACGTTCCGGTGCAAAGTTTTCGATGCCTGGGATGATGGATACAATACTTAATCTCGGACTTAATGATCTGACTGTTGCGGGGCTTGCAGAGAAAACCGGGAATCAAAGGTTTGCTTATGACAGCTACAGGAGGTTTATATACATGTTTGGAGACGTTGTACTCGGTATAGAGAAAAAGATTTTTGAAGATGCTTTTGATGGATATAAAAAGAGATTTAATGCAACCGATGATGTATCCGTACCTCCAACCGCTTTAAAATCCGTAATAGAAGATTTTAAAAATATCATAAAATCGAGAACAAAATCTGAATTCCCTCAGGATCCATATCAGCAATTGTTTATGGCGATAGAGGCTGTTTTTAAATCATGGAACAATAATCGGGCAATTTATTATAGAAAGCAAAACAATATTCCTGATAACCTTGGGACTGCAGTGAATATTCAAACAATGGTATTTGGTAATACCGGTAATAATTCAGCAACGGGCGTTGGCTTTACAAGAAATCCTGCTACAGGAGAAAGGGTATTCTATGGCGAGTATCTTGTCAATGCCCAGGGTGAGGATGTTGTCGCAGGTATAAGAACGCCGAAACCTATATCAGAATTGGCACAGGAGATGCCGGGTGTGTACAAACAGCTTAAGGATATAACAACAAGATTGGAAAAGCACTATAGAGATGTTCAAGATTTTGAATTTACAATAGAAGACAGAAAACTCTATATGCTTCAAACTCGTTCTGGTAAAAGAACGCCTCAGGCAGCGCTTAAGATCGCTGTTGATATGGTAAAAGAAAAGCTTATTACGAAAGAACAGGCTATAATGAGGATAGAACCCGATAAACTTGAGCAATTGCTGCATCCCGTATTCGATCCAAAGGTAAAATACGATGTTGTTGCTAAAGGGCTCGCAGCATCGCCAGGCGCTGCCTCAGGGCTAATCGTTCTTGACGCTGATAGGGCAGTGGAACTCTCAAAAAAAGGTGAGGCTGTTATACTTTTAAGGGAAGAAACATCGCCGGATGATATTCACGGTATGGATGCATCAAAGGGTATTTTAACAAGGAGAGGTGGAATGACATCACATGCTGCTGTCGTAGCAAGGCAGTACGGAAAACCCGCTGTTGTCGGGTGCAGTGTGCTTGAAATAGATGAAAAGACAAAGTCGGTTAAGATAGTAGATAAGCTTTTCAAAGAAGGTGATCACATATCTATAAATGGCTCTACAGGTGATGTTATTATGGGGAGGGTCCCTTTTGTAGAACCGGATCTGACGGGTGATTTTAAAACAATCATGACATGGACTGATAAGATACGAACACTCGGGGTAAGGGCAAACGCTGATATTCCAAGAGATGCACAAAAGGCAAGGGCGTTTGGTGCAGAGGGAATAGGGCTTTGCAGAACAGAGCACATGTTTTTTGATGAATCAAGGATCGGTATTATGCAGAGTATGATCCTTGCTGATAAAAGAGATGAAAGGCTTAAATACCTCGGCATGCTCGAAAAGATGCAGAAAGAGGATTTTGCCGGTATCCTTAAAGAAATGGAAGGACTGCCTGTTACAATAAGATTACTTGACCCGCCTCTTCATGAATTCCTGCCCAAACGCGAAGATCTTATGGTTGAGATAACAAAACTTGAGTGTAATAAAGCTGCGCCTGTGGTTATTAATGAAAAAAAGAAACTGCTTGAAAGGGTTGAAGAACTTCATGAATTTAATCCTATGCTTGGTCTGAGAGGTGCGAGACTCGGTATCGTTATGCCGGATATCACAAGGATGCAGGTAAGTGCTATTATTAATGCGGCATGCGATCTGCTGGAACAGGGTGTAAAGGTTTATCCGGAGATCATGCTGCCCGTTATAAGCACTATGAAAGAAATGCATGCACAAAAGACAATAGTCATCCAGACAGGCGAAGAAGTAATGAAGCAGAGAAATAGGAAAGTAAAATACCTGATTGGAACTATGATAGAGCTTCCAAGAGCTGCTATCACTGCCGATGAGATCGCGTCAGAAGCAGAGTTTTTCTCATTCGGAACAAATGACCTGACACAGACCACTTATGGGTTTTCAAGGGATGATGCTGGTAAGTTTATAAACTTTTATATGACGTACGGGGAGCATTGTCCTATCTGCGGTGGAAAGCTGAATAAGGATGGTATTTGCGGAGACTGTGGCTATAAGGTAAGTATAAAACTGCAAAACATACTAAACTTTGATCCATTCTCAACTATTGATGTCAAAGGCGTTGGAGAACTGGTAAAGATTGCTGTTGAAAAAGGACGGAAGACAAGGCCTGATATAAAACTCGGGATATGCGGCGAACATGGCGGTGATCCTAAAACAATTTTTTTCTGTCATAATGCAGGATTATCCTATGTAAGCTGTTCACCATACAGGATACCTGTTGCAAGGCTTGCTGCGGCTCAGGCATTTCTAAAAGCCGATGAATCAATTAAAAAAGTACGAAAGCCGTATAAGAGATAGACAAGGTGCTAATAATGGTAAATGCAGTAGAAAGACACTAAGTTTTTGGAGATTATATGTCCGATGAAAAACGTATAAAAGAGCTTGCAAGGATGCACAGTGAAGCAGAACTTGGCGGCGGTGAATACAGGATTAAAAAACAGCATGATTCCGGTAAGCTTACTGCAAGAGAAAGAATAGAAATACTCCTTGATAAAGGAAGTTTTGTAGAACTCGATAAATTCGTGCTTCACAGGGCGATCGACTTTGGAATGGACAAACAAAAATATCTTGGTGATGGTGTTGTAACAGGATACGGAACTATTAATGCCAGGCTTGTTTATGTTTTTTCTCAGGATTTTACAGTATTCGGGGGCTCTCTCTCAGGGGCTTATGCAAAAAAGATATGCAAAATAATGGATCTCGCAGTAAAGAATGGTGCACCTGTAATCGGTCTTAATGATTCTGGCGGTGCAAGGATTCAGGAAGGGGTAGAAAGTCTTGCCGGCTATGCCGATATATTCTTAAGGAATGTGCTTACATCGGGTGTTGTCCCTCAAATCTCTGCCATAATGGGACCGTGTGCAGGCGGTGCTGTTTATTCCCCTGCGATAACAGACTTCATATTCATGACCAAAGGAACGAGCTATATGTTTGTTACTGGTCCTGATGTTGTAAAATCGGTTACGCATGAAGAGGTTTCAAAAGAAGAGCTTGGCGGTGCAATTACACATGCAACAAAAAGCGGTATTGCACATTTTACATTTGATTCTGATGAGGAATGTTTGCTTGGTATAAGAGAACTTCTGGGTTTCATTCCATCAAACAATCTTGATGATCCGCCTTTAAAACCCACCACTGACCCTCATGATCGTATTATTGCCGAGCTTGATAGCCTTATACCTGATCAGCCGAACAAGCCTTATGATATAAAGGAGCTGATTTTTGCCACTGTTGACGAAGGGTATTTTCTTGAGGTTCATGAGACTTATGCAACAAACATTGTTGTAGGGTTTGCAAGATATGGCTCTATGCCTGTTGGTATTGTCGCCAATCAGCCGGCATCTCTTGCAGGAACGCTTGATATAGATGCATCCGTAAAAGCTGCAAGATTTGTGAGGTTTTGTGATGCATTCAATATCCCGCTGATTACATTTGAAGATGTGCCTGGTTTTTTGCCAGGTACTGTCCAGGAGCATGGAGGTATAATAAGGCATGGTGCAAAATTACTCTATGCATTTGCGGAGGCAACCGTTCCGAAGATAACTGTCATCACAAGAAAAGCTTATGGCGGTGCTTATGATGTTATGTCAAGTAAACATATAAGGGCTGATATAAACTATGCATATCCCGGCGCTGAAATAGCTGTTATGGGCCCGGATGGTGCGGTTAATATTATATTCAAAAAAGATATCGATTCTGCTAAGGATCCACAGGCAAGACGCAATCAATTGGTAGAGGAGTATAGAGAAAAATTTGCATCACCATGGAAGGCGGCAGAGCTTGGATACATTGATGAAGTGATTATGCCGTCGGATACAAGATATAAGATTATATCGGCATTAAAAATGCTTAAAAATAAACGCGATACAAATCCTCCAAAAAAACACGGCAATATACCTTTGTAAGCATATTAACCGGAACATAAACTTCCTTATTCGATACATCCTTCGGGGGATTGTCTCCAATAAAATGGATACATTATTTCTTAAACATGTCTCCAGATTTTAATCCTCTGCCTATTGCGAAATCAAATGCAGACATTGGTTTACCGGAATTTGGTTTGACATACTTTATAAGTAAGATGCCTTTCCCCGTTGCAGTATGAATTCCATTCTTATTGCTTTCTATTATAGTACCCGGGACTTGTTTGGGAGCCTCGTCCAAAGGTTCTGTACTTAATATCTGTAGAGGATTACCCTTATAGTATGTCCATGCGGTAGGCCATGAAATGAGTGCTCTAACCGTATTATGGTTTTCTACGGCAGACTTATTGAAATCAAGCTCGCCCTCTTCTTTTGATATCTTTGGTGCTAACACTGCTAAGTCATTATTTTGCGGGATAGGGGTGACAGCCTGCTGTTCAAGCAAAGAAAGCGATTTTAATAATAGATCAGCGCCGATTCGTGAGAGTCTATCCTCAAGTGAAATTGCATTATCAAGTATATCTATCATCTCTGTTTGTTGCATGATTATGGGACCCGTATCCATACCTTCATCAAGCTTCATTACAGTAACAGCCGTTTTGGTATCACCCTTCAAAAGGCATCTCTGTATTGGTGCCGCACCTCTGTATTTGGGAAGTAAAGATGGATGTATGTTTATGCAGCCATACCGGGGTAATGTTAATATGTATGGTGGTATAAGTTTGCCATAAGCAGATACGACTATAGCATCGGGTATTCTTGATTGCAGCCATTTTTTAAAAGGCTCATCGGAAAGATTTGACGGTGTCATTGTATCTATATCGTGTTTTATTGCAGTTTCGTGTACGCGAGTCGGTTTTTTAATAAGTCCTCTTCCAGAGGGCTTCGGAGGTTTTGTTACTGCGCCAATTATGTCATGGTGTGAATTTATTAATGCTTCAAAGGCAGGTATACTAAATGAAGAACTACCCATAAATATTATTTTCATATAACAGATTATTATATTTTTCGTGAATGATGGTTAGCAGGACCGTGTTCTGACCTGTCTTTTTTTAACGATCTGATATAAGCCTCTCTTTTAAGCAATGACGTCTTATCAAGTAGTGTTATCCCCATAAGGTGATCCATCTCATGCTGTATAACTATTGCTGTTAATCCTTTTGCTTCAAAAAAGATTTCTTTCTCATTTAGATCAAAAGCCGAAACAAGGATTTGATCGTTTCTTTTAACGTTTATTCTGAAGCCGGGCAGACTAAGACATCCTTCTTCTATTGAGGCCTCGCCGCTTGATTCCACAATTCTTGGGTTAATAAATACCATCGGATGTTTTTTTTCATCTTCCGTATGGACATCCATTAAGAATAAAAGGCTTTCTTCTCCAATTTGTGTAGCCGCTAATCCTATCCCCAAAGCGTTGTACATGGTTTCAAACATATTACCTATAAGTGTACGGATATTGTTGTCTATATTTTTTACTGGTTTTGCCTTTTTTTTAAGTATGCTTTCCGGATATGTGTGTATCTGTAGTATTGACATTATTCTTCTCGTTCAAGCAGTTCTAGTTGTTTTTTTGATTCTTTATGATTTGAATTATGCACCAGTGCCTTTAAAAAGCATTCGCGAGCTTTCTTATACTCTTTTTTATTTTTGTATATTATACCGAGATAGTAGAGATTTCTTGCCTCTTCCGGGTTCAGTTCATTAGCTTTAAGGAAAGCTTTTTCAGCATTGGCAATATTTATCTGGTGTTCAGAAAAATCCATTGTCTCGAGAATACCCATTGCAGTATAATATTCACCTATGGTCGAATCATTATCTATTGCTGTTTTAAATGCATTATATGCATCTCTATAATTTTTTTCATTAACAAGTATTTTACCCTTTTCAAAAATTTGTCTGGCAAGTACCGGGTCTGACTCTACAGACAGCATACTTTTATCTTCCTCGCTCAATTCTCTTAAATATTTTTCCCTTGAGGTATCTTTATAAATGATGGTAAATGCTTCAAGCACCTGGTTGTACAGTTCTGTTGCAAGCGGTTTTATTTCTGCATATTCTCCATCCAGGAATCTATCAGGCCTGTACTTCTGTGATAATTGTGTAAAAGCAGAGAGTATTTGTTCCTTTGTCGCTGTTTTATCAAGTCCGAGTTTCTCAAACAGGTTTTGATTCTTAAATGTTTCGAGCTTTGATGTTATTTCTATTTTAAGCATAGGTGTTTCAGCAGTTTCTGTCTTTTCAGAGCTTGGATAAATCAGTTCGAGTAATCTTAATACTCCTAGTATTTGTATGGTTTTTAATTCACCCATGCTTCCTTCTGTTACTATATTGTTTACAGTTTTATTTTCATCTATAAGATTGTATATCTTCTCACCTTCCGTATTTTTCAATATATGTATACCATCTTCCGATGATGCCGTTTTTTGTATTATTGTTTTGGTAGAACCAATCAGCTCTTTTAATTTGTCAGGGCTAAATTTCCTTTTCACACCTTCCAATATGAGTGTCCACATGCTCAGGTCAAGCGTTATAACCTCGTCACTAAAAGGAGCTCCCTCTATAAAGTTGTATATCCCGTCATCCCACTCAAAGACAGAGTAGATAATCTCGGAAACTTGTTTTAGAACAAGGTCAAAAAGCTGTTCAGGTGTTAAGAGCCCCATATTTACAAGTATGGTCCCCAGCCTGTTGCCTGTTTTCATGACTTCTTTTAAAGCAGCATCAAGTTGTGCTTCAGAAACAAGCCCAAGCCTTGATACCATTGTTCCCATCCTGTCAGAGGAAGAATTAGACGCAGAAAATACCGGCTTACCTTTTGATATGTAAACAATCTTTACCTCCGAGCCATTGGTCAGCCTTAATATGCCCGTACTTTTCTCCGAGTACAGGCTTATCAAAATCTTAATAAACGATATATCTTTTAAATTACCTTTTGTTATCATATCAAATTATAAACACAGACTTTCGTCCTATTCAATGATGATTTTTTTAATCTTTTTTGATTTTTGTTTTTTTCTCTCACCCTTCAAAATGCTTCTTAAGCTCTCCAACATCTGCCATCTTGGATCCATTTGTTCAATCCCCTGTTTTTTTAATCTTTCCATCTCCTCATCGATCATACTATTGATCAAATATAATATCTCCCCAGCATCTGCCGGCATATTTCCCAGCCTTAGAGGATCAATTACCTTGCCTATTATTACATTTAATAGAAGTTGAAACAGGTTAAGAATAGATACTAATAGTGCAGTAGCTTCTCCGTTATCATAATTGCTAATAGTTTCTCTAACAAAGTCTACGAGTGATATTAGAGCAAGTATGTCCTCTCTATTTGCCGTTAAGAAATGTTGTTTAGAGGCTTCAAGTGCTTTTATGGCCTCAGGGTTTAATTTGGTTATGTTCTGTTTTTTTTTCATACAAAAGTTATTTTTAGCCAATCATCCTCTGTTGAGGCTTCTTTAATCTCCTTTGTCTGAAGTGCCCTCGGTAGTGCAATATTCCTCTGGAAATTCCTTATTTTAAGGATAAGCTCATCACCACTGATAAATAATTCAATCTCCTCTTTTTTAACACCGGGCAGTTTTAACATAAAAATGAAGCTGTTGCCCTTTTTATTTATTTTAATTGGAGATTCTTTGCTGAAGATCTTTGATGGGTTTTCACTCTCGAACAATGCGTCTGCAAATTGTGACAGGGCCTGAATCCCGATCATCTCCTTATTGTATAATTTTGCTCTAAATAGAGGGGTGCCGGCAAAGGACTTCGAAATGTGTTTGATATGCTTATCCTGAATCTCAAGCCAGTTGGCCAAGTATGAATCGTTGATTTCCTGTGGATATATCTTGTTTATGATTACGGCATCTATTGTGAATCCAAACATATTAAGATAGGTCTGAGCTCTTATTGATTCATTTATAACCATTTTTTCGGGATTTACCATAAGTCTTATGGTTGTAAAATTGTTGTCTATGAGTAGTGCTTTTATTTTTACCATTTTTAAGTATAACTGTTCTATTGCACCATAAACTTCGTCTTTTGGGAATGGTATTCTGGCAAATTTTTCGGCGGCAGGTCTTACTATCTTTGCTATTTTTCTGCCGATGTTGAAAAACTTGTCCATATACCATTGAAATATCTCGGGAAAGCTGAGCAGCCTTATTGTGTTTGCGGTTGGTGCACAATCTATTATTGCAACATCAAAACTGCCCTGATCTTTATACTCAAGTATCTTTAAAAGGCTGAATAACTCTTCCATTCCCGGCAGGGTTGCAAGCTCTTCTGCAATTAATTCATCGAGTCCCTGGCTTTGCAGTAATATTTTTATGTATGATTCAATCTTTCCCCAGTTATTAGATATTTCATTCTGAACGTCTATCTCCTGTGCGAATAGGTTCGTCTTTAGCTTCTTTGGCTCTTTGCCTATGGGCATACCGAAAACATCGGATAGACTATGCGCTGCATCTGTACTTAAAACAATTGTACTATTCCCGAATTCCGCAGAACGAACCGCTGTTGCTGCCGATACGGTCGTTTTACCAACCCCACCTTTGCCTGTGTATAATATCACTCTCATAAAGGCACTTTAACTTTTTTTATATAGGATCGTCAATTATAATCAGAGCCTTTTTTCATTATCCCAAAAATTGCATTTTAAAAAGGTATACCGTGAGAACGTCGCTGATAAAGATTTCAGAACCAACAATTTATCCGCCGACACTGAGTTTTCCTACTCTTTCAGTAATTCATTTACTTCTTTTAATAGCTCTTGTTCGTAATCTCTTTCCTTTATCTTGCGATCGGGCTTACCGTGCTTAAATAAAATACCGCTGCCTTTACCGCATGCTATACCGATCTCTGCTTCTTTAGCCTCTCCAGGCCCATTGACAACACAACCCATGATAGCGATTGTTATTGGTTTTTTTACATTCGAGAGTTTGCTTTCAACAGACTTAACAAGCCCTATAACATCATACTCTGCCCTTCCACATGTTGGGCAGGATATGATCTCAACACCATACCTGTATAGATCAAGTGACCTTAAAATATCGTATCCGGCTTTTACTTCTAATACAGGATTATCCGTAAGCGATACCCTTATTGTATCACCTATGCCTTCATATAATAATATGCCTATGCCTATTGCGGATTTTATGCTTCCCGATAAAAGTGTGCCTGCCTCTGTTACTCCCAGATGCAGGGGATAATCGATAATGCCTGCGAGTTTTCTGTAAGCATCTATCATCATCAGGACATTACTCGATTTTACGGATACCTTAATCATTGTAAAATCGAACTCCTCAAGTGATCTGATGTTCCTCAATGCCGATTCTACGAGTGCATCCGGCGTAGAATGATAATCATACTTTTCCAATATATCCTGAGGCAAAGAACCCGAATTAACTCCAACCCTGATGGGTACAACAAAATCCTTCGCTGCCATTACGATTTCTTTTATTCTGTCTTTGTTCCCTATGTTTCCGGGGTTAATTCTCAAGCCTTGAACGCCATTTTTTATGGATTGAATGGCAAGCCTGTAATCAAAATGTATGTCGGCAATAACAGGGATATTTACTGATGCAACGATCGTTTTTACAGCTTTTGCAGCCTCCATATCAGGAACAGCTACCCTTACAATCCCGGCACCTGCCTCTTTAAGCTGGTTTATCTGTTTTACTGTCGAATGAATATCCCTTGTATCCGTGCTTGTCATAGATTGCACAACAACAGGGTTATTCCCTCCGATTTTTACATTCCCTATGCTTATAACCTTTGTCTTATGTTTTGTTCTCATTGGATCGACATAACGTATTATTTAAAATTGGTTCACTTGTATTCAACACACGCATACACATTATGGTTATGTATGGATTCCAGATTTTCTGCTTCTACTGAGAACCATGTTATTTGTTTATTGGATTTCAGCTTATTGGCTACGTCCCTGACAATATCCTCTACAAACATCGGATGTTCATAAGCGTATTCGGTTATATACTTTTCGTCAGCTCTTTTCAATAAAGAAAAAAGCTCGGCACTTGCCGAACCTTCTACAATCTTTACAACTTCTTCTATCCAGACTAGTCCGTTAAACCGTAAATGCACGGTAACAAAGCTTCTCTGGTTATGCGCATTGTGTTTGCTTATTTCCTTTGAACACGGGCACAGTGTAAGTACAGGTACTGTTACCTCAAGTATGAAATCCAGGCCGTTTCCATTTTTTACACCTGTAAATCTGCAATTATATTCCATCAGGCTTTTTGCTCCGCTCATCGGCGCCTTTTTTTCTATAAAATAGGGGAATTCAATCTCAAGATGTGCTGAATGCGCATTGAATTTTCTTTGCATGTTATCAAGGATATCCGGATAGTCTTTTATGTTTATATTACCCCTATACTGATTCAGGATCTCAATAAACCTGCTCATGTGAGTTCCTTTAAACTGTTTCGGGAGATCCACGTACATATTTATACTCGCAATTGTATGTTGAACCTCATGCAACTTATCCAGTACAGTAATAGGGTATCTTATATTTTTGACTCCAACTTTATCTATGTTTATACCTCTATGATCTATTGTGTTTTGTACGTCTTTCATTTTTTGTATATTGCCCAATTATCATCCGATTCCCAGACTTTGCTATATTTGATCCTTACATTATCCGGTAACCTTGTTTTTAGAGATTCATATATGTATTTCGCAATGTTCTCTGAAGATGGTTCAATCTCCTTGAATGCCTCCAATTCATTAAGATAGGCATGATCCATTATAGAGGCAATATCTTTAAGATATTGCTTTAATAAAACAAAATCTATTAGTATTCCATTTGTAAGATTTTCGCCGTAAACAACGATTTCAACTTTATAATTGTGTCCATGCAGCCTCTCACACTTACCCTTATATTCCCTCAGGTTGTGTGCTGATGAAATTTTTATAGAAGTGCCCATCTCATACATACTTCCTCCAAGTCTATGTTTTTTTAAATAATAATATCTTACGATATGAGCCATCAGGTAATGATGTGATTAGTTCGTCTGCCTGTTTCAAACCCGATATAGGCTCAGTATTTTCTACTTCTCTACCGCGCATGGCTATAATCCTGCCGCCAATTTTCAAATAAGGCATTGACAGATTTATAAATTCTGACAACGAAAAAGATGCTCTTGAAATGACGACATCAAATATACCTTTCATTATACTTTTAAAATCTTCTGCCTCTGCCCTTTGATGCAGTGATGATGCGTTTTTAATGTTAAGAATGTTAATAACATGATTTACAAAATTAACCTTTTTTAATCTTGCGTCAAGCGTGAGTAATTTTATGCTTGATTTTACAATCTTTAAGGGTAATCCAGGAAAGCCTGCACCTGTCCCTATATCAAGAACAAAATCATTATTCTTTATAAATCCAAGCGGGGTTAGCGAATCAATAAAATGTTTTATCACGATTTCCTTTTCATCATAAATGGATGTTAGATTTATCACTTTATTCCATCTAATTAGTTCATCCGAGAATATCAAAAGGCATCTGTCAATATCAATGATACCGTTTTCTACAAGATAAGTCTTAAGTAAACTCATGTTCTCAGGTTTCATAAAGAATAAAGTAGATGTACCTTATTTTTAATTCGATATTTTATTTTTCTCTTATAAAATCAGCTTCAAAATCTCTGTAGATGATCATCTTTGAAGACATAACCTGGATATAACCCTTTCTCTGCCATGCCGATAGGATGCGTGAGACTGTTTCCCTTGTGGTTCCTATTGCGTTTGCAATATCCTGCCTTTTGATATTCTCGGACAAAACCATACTATGACCTTCTCTTTTACCATAAGATTTAATGAGTTTTACAATGTGTTTTTCAAGCCGTTCATATACATCCCTCAATGCAAGATTTTCTATTAACCCGTCAGCCTCTCTTAGTCTACGGCTCATTTCCTCAAGCAGCTTTATCCCTATTTCGGGGTTCTCTTTTACAACTTCTATAAAATTATCCCTTTTTAATACAAGAAAATCCGTATCTTCTGTGGTTATTGCACTTGCGGAACGCGGCATGCCGTCAAGAAGCGACATCTCTCCAAAGAATTGTCCATCTTTAAATACCGCCAACGTGATTTCTCTGCCGCTTAACCCAATCAGGTAGATCCTTACCTCTCCTTTTGAGATAAAATACAATGCGTCTCCCGGATCGTTTTGATAAAACAATGTAGCATTTTTATTGACGTGCCTTTGAGTGAGATGCTGTGATAACTTAGATAACTCATTTTCAGTAAATTCTGAGAATATATCTATACATTTTATTGTTTCATTAGACATATTCTTACTTACACCATATAATAATACTGCTGTCAAATATATACCCGGCAAGCGGAGTATGGGCAGGTTATGCAGGTTTACGGTATTAACAATCCCGGCACTGTCATTGCCATCGATGTTTTGAGAGTTGTTAATTACTCCTGTCAAGCCACCATTAGTAATGCTGTTATTTATCTAATAATAAATCAAAACTCCTACGGCGGGTTGGGTTCGGATCAGTATTATACTTTATAAGTGGTATGCTGGATATAATAATGGGCAATCACAATAATTTGGACCAAATAAGAGCCAGATCTTTGGTGAGCACATCTATCGGGATCCGCTGCTAAAGTAGCTGCGGATTATATGTTTAAGACAGGACAGTATTGAATATTCATTTTTTATGTGTTAGTTCTAATATATGATGGAGTATAAGGAACTCATAAAAAAATTAAACAAAGATAATATGCCAAGGCACATTGCAATAATAATGGATGGAAATGGCAGATGGGCCAAGAAACGCAACCTGCCTCGTATCAAAGGGCATGAACAGGGGCCAAAGGTTGTAAAACGCATTGTGGATGTTGCAGGTAATATTGGGATAGAAGTTATCACCCTTTACGCTTTTTCAAAAGAAAACTGGAATAGGCCAAAAGAAGAAGTTCAGGGACTCATGCGGCTTCTGGAACGATATATTATAAAAGAAGGTGATAATATAATAAAAATGGGCATAAAGTTTGAGGTAATAGGGGATATAGATAGCCTTCCACAAAATCTCAAAGATCTTATCAATAGCATACGAAAGCGGAGCGAGCATAACAATAAACTTGTTCTTATATTTGCATTAAGTTACAGCGGTAGATATGAGATTCTTGAAGCAGCCAAAGCAATTGCGAGAGATGTCCATAACGGGATTTTGAATATAAATGATGTTGATGAAGCCGTGTTTAGTAATTATTTGTTGACAAAAGGCTATCCAGATCCCGATCTTCTTATAAGAACAAGTTCAGAAAAAAGGATAAGTAATTTTATGCTATGGCAGATTGCATACACGGAACTTTATATCACAAAAACGTTATGGCCTGATTTCACAAAAGAAGAATTTTTAAAAGCTATAATCAATTTCCAAAAAAGAGAAAGACGGTTTGGTAGGACAAGTGAACAGCTTTCCTATTTAAATAACAATTGACAGGTCCCGCATAGATGACAGGAATATCTATCTTTGGTTCAACCGGCAGTATTGGCAGGAATGCTCTTTTGATAGCCGGAAAGTATCCGGCTCTGTTCAATGTCGTAGCTTTATCAGCAGGGTATAACATGAGTCTATTAAAAAGACAGATAAAGGACTATTCCCCCGAATACGTTTGTGTAATAGAGGAAAGAGATGCACTTGCACTGAAAAAAGAGTTTAAACGGGTAGAGGTTTTGTGGGGACAAAAGGGGCTTCGGGAACTCTCCAATATAAAAAATACAGACATGATCATCATGGCAATTGCCGGACTTGATGCGTTAATGCCGACATATCTTGCATTGAAATCGGGCTTATCTGTTGCTCTTGCAAGTAAAGAGGTTATGGTCGCAGCGGGCAGATTAGTAAGCCGTGTAAAAGATAGCGGTAAGCTTTTAATACCGGTTGATAGTGAACACAGTGCTATTTATCAACTGATCCGGAATGAAAAATTAAATACGTTAAAGAGAATCATTCTGACTGCTTCCGGAGGTCCATTACTCAATACGGATCAAAAAAAATTAAAGTATATAACGGTTGAAAAGGCACTGAAACATCCTAACTGGAAGATGGGTAGAAAGATCACGATAGATTCTGCTACAATGATGAATAAAGGTCTTGAAATGATTGAGGCGAGATGGCTCTTTAAGCTTAAACCTGAGCAGATCGATGTTGTAATACATCCCCAGAGCATTATTCATTCCATGGTTGAATTCGCAGATGGAGCGGTACTTGCTCATCTCGGAGTACACGATATGCGATTACCAATAGCTTATGCTATGAACGAAAAAAAACGTATGCCTGTCGGTGTGAGTAGACTGGATTTTGCAAAGCTTGGCGCTCTTAATTTTATGCAGCCAGATCTAAAAAAATTCGGCTGCCTTAGAATAGCAACGGATGTACTCAGGGCTGATGACAGTTCAGCGATTGTTATGAATGCTGCTGATGAAGTTGCTGTTGATGCTTTTCTTAAAAGGAAAATAACTTTTACGGATATACCAAAAATTATAGAGCATGCAATAGCAAGGTACAATTATAATGGTGTGCGTTCTATTAATGACGTTATAGAAGCTGATAGAGAAGTCAAAAAATATCTATATGAAAGGATAAAATAAGATATATGGTGATAAGTATAGTAGCAGCGGTAGTCGTAATAGCCGTGCTTGTGTTGATTCATGAATTGGGACATTTTACATTTGCAAAGTTATTTAATATAAAGGTGCTTGCTTTTTCGCTTGGATTTGGACCTGTATTATTAAAAAAGAAACTGGGTGAAACTGAGTACAGGCTTTCCTTACTGCCGCTTGGCGGTTATGTAAAAATGCTTGGTGAAGATGTAGAAGAACCGGTAGAAAAGATTTCCGAATCAGACAATGCACGTAGTTTTGTAAACCAGTCTAACTGGAAGAAATTCTTGGTTCTGTTTGCAGGTCCTTTTTCAAATTGGTTATTTGCGCTTTTAATTTTGTGGATGGTTTTTATTCACGGAATGCCATATATTCCAACAATAGTAGGCGATGTTAAAAAAAATAGTCCGGCGTATACGGCGGGCATACAAAAAGGTGACGAGATAACAGCAATAGATCGTGTTAAAACCCGGGATTGGGAGCAGATGACAAAGATCATAAGAGGCGATAAGGCTGACAGAGAGGTCACAATAGATTTGACCCGTAACGGTAAAACAGTTGCCGTGAAGCTTAAACCGGAACTTGAGAGCGAGAAGAATATGTTTGGTGAAAACATGAAAGTCCCTGTTATTGGTATAATGTCATCCGGTGAAGTTAGAATAAAGGCATTAAATGCGGGCAGTGCCTTTATCTCGGCAGCGAATGAAACATGGAACATAACAGCTCTTGTTGTTGTTTCACTTGAAAAACTTGTAGAGGGTAAAGTACCTGCAAAAGATCTCGGTGGACCGATACTTATAGCACAGCAGGCAGGCCGGCAGGCTAAGAAAGGTGTGGATGCGCTGCTGTTTTATGCAGCTCTCATAAGCATAAATTTTGCTTTACTAAATATCCTTCCTATCCCCGTGCTTGACGGCGGCAATATAATGTTTACTGCGATAGAAGCAGTGATAAGAAGGCCCTTGAGTAAAAAGGTAAAATTGGTAGCTCTGCAGTTTGGGTTAGTATTCATTGTACTGCTCATGGTATTTGCATTTTACAATGATATTAACAGGATCATAGTGTCCCATCATCATTGAAATATGATAAGACTTATTATTGATACCGCACTCGGTTATACTGGTTTTGGTGTGGCAATGGATCATGAATTGCTTGGTTCAATAATTATAAAACAGCCGTCTACATTTACAAAGTTATCAATAGATATTATAAGCTCTCTTTTGCGGTCGGTTCAACTGGATAAGTCATCAATTCAGGAGATTACTGTAAGCGCAGGACCTGGAACTTTTACAGGTTTAAGAACAGGCATAAGCCTGGCAAAAGGCGTTTGTATGGCACTTGGCATTCCTATTATTCCGGTCATGACACTTGATGCAATGGCAAATACGTTGAAAGAAGTGCACATGCATATAGTATGTGCTATCGATGGTAAGAACGAAAGCATATACGTTGCAGAGTATGTTAGAGAGGATAGCACGATTAAAAGGATAACAGAAGCGGCGGCTGTACGGGTAGGTGCTAATGCATTTCAAAAGGGTTATCCTGTGGAGTTAGTCAGCGCAAATGTAGAAAGGTACAGACAAATATTTCAATTGTCTTACCCTGCAGGCATACAATGGCATGAGCTTGATGTGAATAGAATGATACAGGCTATTAACTTTATCGCCCATAATAGACTTTACAATGTAAATCCCGTGGAAGCTGCAAGTTATACACCCATTTATTTGCGGCAGCCTGATGTAAAGTAATATCCGTAAAAGTATGAATGGGCTTTAAACAAGCTTATAATCCCCCTTTTGCTTTACAGACATAAAAAACGACGGTATGAGTTTTTTATGTTTTTTAAAAGTGTTATTAAGGTTAAAACAATCTGATTGACATTTAAGTCAAAATTTATTTTAATAATCTTAATTTAATAATTCTGAAAGGTAGAACAATGAAGAGTAAAAAAAGAGAAAAGATAGATAAGATGAAAGAAAAAATCACAATGGCTGCTGTAAAAGTTTATGCTGAAAAAGGTATGCAAGGGATTAAAATTACTGACATAGCAAAAGAAGCAAATATCTCATACGGACTGGTCTATCACTACTTCAAAAATAAAGAGGATATAATGAATGAGATATTTTCAAGAAGCATTAATATTTTTCTTGAAGCAATTGAAAAGGTATCTTATAAGGATGAGCCGCTTGAGGCTAAGTTAAGAGGTTTTACTAATTTCTTGTTTAATGCATGCAGGGAAATGCCGGAGTTTATGCATGTTATTATGTATGAAGTTATATGGACGCCGAGGTTCCTTGAGACAAGGAATTTCATAAGCTTTACCATGGCATTTACGATCTTTGAAAAAATGCTTTCATCATGCAAACGGAATGGTGAAATCAGCAGAGATACAGATGTAACCGTTGCTACTTATATGTTTTTTGGCGGACTTGAAATGCTTCTTACCGGTATCATTTTAAAAGCAATCCCGATCAATAAGCAGGAGATTTTTGATCGGATATCCGATCGATTCATAACACAATATATAAGGGGAATAATGGTAAAGGAGGGTATAAAAAATGGAATTTGAACTAACAAGGGAACAAATGGAATTCAAAGAATCTGTTTACAGATTTGCTTTAAGGGAGCTTGTGCCGGAATCAATGAAATTGGAACATGATGACAGAGAAGAATTTATAATGGAAAACTGGACAAAAATGGGCGGCATGGGTTTGCTTGGTTTACCATATCCTGAAGAGTATGGCGGTTCCGGGGCAAGCGTCCTAACAACAACCCTCGCAGGCGAGGCACTTGGATTTGCAGGCGTAGATGCAGGGCTTTTACTCTCATGGGGTGCTCACACTATTTTGTGTGGTGTCCCAATATGGCAGCTTGGCACAGAAGTACAGAAAAGAAAATATCTGCCGAAACTCGCAACAGGTGAGTGGATAGGGGGGCTTGGACTTACAGAGCCCAATGCGGGTTCTGATGCTGCCGGCATACAGACTACTGCTGTAAAAAAAGGGGATAGATATATACTTAACGGCTCAAAAATGTTCATTACGAATGGCCCTACAGGGAATGTTTTTGTTGTAGCTGCTGTTACGGATAGATCAAAAAAGGCATTCGGAATTAGTGCCTTTATAGTTGAAAAAGGGTTTAAAGGATTTTCCCCGGGCAAGAAGCTTTCAAAGCTTGGTGTAAGAACATCCCCGACCTCTGAACTTATTTTTGAGGATTGCGAAGTTCCGGAAGAAAATCTTCTTGGAGAGGCAGATCTTGGTTTTATCAATGTTATAAAACTCACACTTGAATGGGAAAGGAGCTGTCTGGTTGCTCCTGCAATAGGCGGGTTAGAGCTGGGAATAAAAGGTGCTGTGGCATACGCTAAGCAGAGAAAGCAGTTTGGTAAACCTATAATAAAATTTCAGGCTATAAGACATAAGATAGCAAATCTAAAGATGAACCTGGAGGCTGTAAGGCAGATCGTATATAAGGTTGCATGGCTAAAGGATAAAGACATACCAGCAATGATGGAAGCATCCGCTGCAAAATTGTTTGTCTCAGAGATTATGGAAAAAATGTCATCAGAAGTGCTTCAGATATTTGGCGGATATGGTTTCATAAAGGATTATATTGTTGAGAGAGGATACAGGGATTCAAGGCTTGCTTCGATAGGCGGAGGTACATCGGAAATACAGAGGGGCATAATTGCACGCTCTATAATCAATTTTAAATAGTGAGGGGATATGGATTTTGAACTTACTGATGAACAAAAAAGACTAAAAGAATCATTCTCAGAATTTTGTAAAAAAGAGATTGCACCGAAGGCAGAATTTATAGATCGTGAGGCATCATTCCCCGAAGAAGGTATTCGGTTACTTGGTAAAGCAGGCTATCTTGGCATTGGTTTCCCGGAGGAATATGGGGGCTCCGGCGGCGATGCTGTTCTAAAAGCAGTACTTGGTGAGGAACTCGCAAAGTCATGTGCTGCAACCTATTTATCATCCGGTGCTTCGTCGGGATTGTTTGGTATACCTATCGTAAAATTAGGGACAGAAATACAGAAAAAGAAATATTTACCTGGTGTTCTATCCGGGGTAAAAATGGGCGCACTCGCTATAACAGAACCGGATGCAGGGTCTGATGTTCTCGGTATGAAAACACATGCAGAAAAAAAAGGAAACAGATGGGTCATCAATGGCTCAAAAACCTTTATTACAAATGGTCCTGTTGCTGATCATGTAATAGTGGTTACATACACCGATAAGGCAAAAAAAAGAGATGGATTGAGTTTATTTATTGTAGACAGGGGAACAAAGGGATTTTCAAATGGTAAGCCTTTTGATAAACTTGGAGTCCGGGGATCCCCAACATCGGAGTTGTTTTTTGACAATTGTGAAGTCCCCGAAGAAAATCTTGTTGGGCAGCTTAACAACGGGTTTTATCATCTCGTTCAAACACTCACACATGGACGCATTGGAATGGCGGTTTATAGCCTTGGAATCGGGCAGGCATGTCTTGAAGAATGCATTGATTATGCACAAACAAGGACAGCATTTGGTAAACAGATTGCGCATTTTCAGGACATACACTTTAAGATAGCTGACATGAGGATGTATATAGATGTGGCAAGGGAGCTTATTTACAAAGCAGCATGGTTGCTTAATAACAATGATCCTCAGACCCTGCTTTTTGCCTCTATAGCAAAACTTTTTACCTCAGAACATGTAACTCAAATTGCAAATGACGCCGTGCAGATCTTCGGAGGTTATGGGTATATAAAGGGATACAAGGTTGAAAGGTTATACAGGGATGCAAAGCTTGGTGAGATTGGTGAAGGCACCTCTGAGATTCAGAGAGCGATTATTGCCGGGTTTGTAGAAGACCAATATTAGGAGAGTAATAGGGGCGGGTTGTAAACCCGCCTAAGGCAAATTTGATAAGGTCTTGATAAGTAAGGTTAATTCCGTGCAAACCTTTTATTCAAGCGGATCAGCGGTCTGTTAGGTGTTGTTATGGCTTAATTCTGATCACAAAAGCGATCACAATTAATAAGGTGAAACATGAAGAACTCACAGCTTACAATGCCGTTACCATTAGATTTCTTTTCGTCTTGTATTTAGATTCACCTCCTTTTTGATAGTCTTATGAGAGACTCCTCTCATGTTTCTTATAGAAATACTGGGGGGAATGGGAGCTATTGCGGATATTACATCCTGTCTTTGTAAGATGATGTATTACAGATGTTTGAAGAGGATATGACACATAAGCACATTTCAGAGCAGTGTAATACATTTATTAGCTGGTTTAATGATGGGGAACAAAAGCTACTCGTACGATTAAATGGTACCAATGGAGATGATAGGTACGGAGCAGCGCAGGAAGTATTAGAGCATCCACAGAATCATGCCAAAACAGTAGTTTCAAGGGCAATGGATGTGGCTTATGCCGGCAGGTTATATTCTACAATATCTATCCTCAATGTGGGAGATTGATTCGGATGGGGAATGGTCCCCTTGCGATAATAATAGATTTTCTTCAACCAGTAAACCCATCTACATTTCAATTGAATAAAACATTTACATCAGGCGGTATTGGCATCACCCCATCGGCAATTATCTCAGGGTTACAGTTTACCGCTGGTTCATTTGATTCAACCAACACAGAGTTAACATTATGGATTAACACATCCCAGATGGGTGTAGATCAGAAAACAGGCGTATATTATCCACAGGTACTATATACGCTGTATTATACATCAGGGTTAAAAACTGCTACAGGGAATACATTGTCTGAAGCCTTGTGTTTACAATCTCTTATTCCATTGTATGGATTTGAAGCAGTTGGGTCAATGAATGGAGTTGCTACAGTAAGTGGCTATGAATACGGACAGGAATTTGGGGCAATATCAGCTATAGCACCCCTTGTAGCTATTGGTATAGGAACGATTTGGGACTGGATAAATGGAATACCATCTAATCCGGGTAGTTCAGTACCAGATGCATCCTATTTAGAAGTACCACCGCATTATCCATTCACAACAAACTTTAATAATACCTTAGTTACACCGGTAGAGGTTACACTTGAGGAAAAGGATATATATGGTAACTTTGGAGCAGTTGACGGAAGTCAATATAGCGGGTACAATAATATCATGTTTGGTGATTGGATTAGCACATTCACAACATTGTTGCCATATACTCCATACTGGCCCGGCTTGGAGACATTCAGCTACACAGTAGCATCAGCTACTGGATTTGATATAGATACCGTATATAAGCTTACTTATCCAACGCTCCAATGTAACATGCCAAGTGGACATGTAGGTGATCAGGATTTAATGGGGGATCCTTTAGGCTATGCAAGCCCCATACCAAATTGCACACCAAGTTTTGGCAATCCATGCTACTCCCCTATACCTGCTGACCAGAGTATCACATTTCATACCTCTCCAATACGTATAGACAATTTACAAAGTGATAATGTAGATATACCCACAATAACAGCACCTTTTACAGTAACAGGTATCGGGACATTGGACATAGCAAGCGTAGGTATAACAACAACGAATGGAGAAGTAAATATTGGAGCACAAGTTAGTCAAACAAGTACCGGTATATATTTTACGAGTAATGGGGGATTATCTTTTAAATGTCCAGGAGATAAAACAATAGTTGCAACAGGGTATAATGTAACAGGCACAAGCAGAGGATCTGATTTTGTAACAATAAACTATCAGCCTGTACCAGCAACACAGCCGTATGTATGTAGTGATCTATCACAGACATTGAGTGATATTTTCAGTAAAATAAAATCTTCATGTGGGACATGGAGTTTAGGTTTTCCGTTGTGTCCACAATTGTTAGCCCATAATATGATTGGTGGTGCGCCCAGTAAATGGGGAGTATGGTCGGATAATCCGCTTTTTTTACTTAGTTCATCTGGATTAGAGGGAATATTAAGACTTGCGTTTGACGGTTTACTTACTGATGAATGTGATACTGCTCAATGTGGCTATTTTACCGGTAAGGATAGTGCAGGTAATCCTGTAACAAATTGTACTGATCCTCTTAGTGGCGGTTCAATAACATCAACATGCACACAGATATATCAATATGCATATCTGCCATTCAATCTTTTTGGTATGGGTACAAACTTTGATGGCAGAACCGCACCGCATCATACAGCGGATTTTATAAATGACTCATTTCAACTTGCAGGTGGGAGACCTGGCTCAAGTATTAATATAAAATCCATATCAACAAGCTTAAATCCGGATGGCTCTATTCATTTTGATGGAAGTGCTGATTTAACAGTAAGTGGAACTATGAATATTTACTTTTATAATCAATATCAGACCTGTATCAAAGAAGGCTATATTTGTATTGCAGGTGTATGCTTTAATTATCCCGAAGTTTATAACTGTCCGGGATATAATCAATTTTTTGTATTTCCAATGAATGGGGATACATTTAATAATCTGCATATTTCATTTGATATGAAGCCAAATGTAAGTCCTGTACCTGTATCGTGTGGACAAGCAAGGCCGATAGAATGGGATGTACAGAACTATAATGCAAGTGTGGATTCATTTTATTTAAGCCCTTCAGACAGTGCGGAATTTTGCACTGCATTTTATAGTGTACTTAATGGACTAAGTGGAGGATTATTAAGCTTATTTAATGGTGTCGACTGTCCTACTGTTATTGCTGCTGTAGACATTATAGGTAAGGATGTAGTTAACAACAAGCTGCCAGCAGTGACTGGATGGACCAAGAAATTAGGCCCATTTATAAATTTAGTCGCAGTAATGGCACATAATTATTATTATAATAAGCCAATACCATTGCCACAATGGAATAAGATATACGGGGTTGGCATTTCTTATAATGGTTCAGAGGAAATACCAATAAACTTGCCACAGAAAACACCGGAAGCCTGTGTAGATATATCTTACCTGCCATTTCAATAAGGTGCATAGCAGGAGTGATATATGATGACTCGTAACTTGATATTGTTAATATGTATAGGTATGATCTTTGGTTGTTTTTCACATAATACTTCATCTAATCCCAGTGGAGGTATGTTTCCTATTAGTGCTGATGTTTATAACAATTATTTGTATGCCTATATGTCGGGGGATAGTGCAATACAATACGCTAATATAAATTCTGATGGCAGTATCAATAAATGGCATATCGCTATATTCCCGGGCGTAGACTCAATAAATAATTATTTTTGTTCTTCTACTTGCTTATTGGGTAATGATGCGACAGTGGGTGTAAATTATATTAACAATAATTATCTCTATCTTTTCCCATATATTACATATCCTCCACAACATTGGTCTTCAGATATCCTTATATATATGCCTTTGCATAACGATGGTTCTATTGGTTCATGGTTTACAGCAACGCCTTTTGAAGGTGAATACATCACAGCAAGTGATGGTTCTTTACATATAGAATCGTTGAAAATTGGATTTACCTATATTATATATAATAATTATATCTACATGATAGGAGGGTGGTATGCTTCGTATGATGGACGTTATGGATACGGTGATGTTACAACTACTGCTTATGCCTCTATTAATCCTGTTGGTTCTATTAATCAATGGCAATTTACAACAGGTTTATACTCGGATATGCCTCCAATAGTGTTTGTTTACAATAATTGGTTATACGCTATCGCAAGCTTCACAAATACTACTTATTATAGGGTTCCTATTAATCCAGATGGGTCTTTTGGAGAACGAATAACGTATTCAACATCTATTGCTCTTACTAA
>JAMCPX010000033.1 GCA_023382265.1 Deltaproteobacteria bacterium
TGAAATCTTTGGTATGAAAGTATATATCAAGAACAAGAAAGGAGAGCTTATTACCCAACCCCATGATTAGATTTCTGGATGACAAGATGATACCTATTTCGGTTAGATTTTTACATGACTTGACAGGTCATTAAATTACGATCGCCCGTCTACATTTATTTACAATAAAAAAAGAATGACTTTCATGGTAATAAATGGTATGGTCTTTAAAATAATAAAGGTGGGAATATGCCCGTATTTAAAGATACGAACCATATGTATGATGTTCTTGGAGGTTTATGGAAGATCCTTTTCAATGAAAATGAAACAGAACGGTATACGGAATTTCTGACCAAATCGGGTTTTCAATCGGAAGAGATAAAAAAACTCCAGGAAGTTCGTATAGATGCGACAAAAAAATTTAATGATTCAGGGATCACCATTAGGTTTACATTATCCGATCCGGAAGGAACGATATGGGTAATCCATGGCGAAGACAAGCCAAGAGTTATTCTTGGAACCTATGATGGAAAACCCGATGTGGAAATGATCCTATCCTCTGATAACGCACACAAATTCTGGCTAAAGCAATTGAGTGTACCTGTTGCAATTGCAACCAGGAAGATCAAAACAAAAGGATCGGTAACAAAGGTCCTTGGAATGATTCCACTCGTCAATCCGATATTTGAACTTTACCCAAGGTATTGTAAAGAAAAAGGCATGCCTGTATAATAAAATAGGAGAGGAGTCATCATGCAATACAAGGAAATTAATATAAATCTGACCGATGATGAAATAGCAATAAAGAATAACGTACATAAATTTGCAATTGAGGTGCTCAGACCTGCGAGTATTGAGCTTGATAAATTATCACCGGAGAATGTCATAAAAAAAGATTCGATATTCTGGAGTACTTTAAAACAGGCTTATGCCATGGGATTGCATACTTTTTTGCTTCCTGAAAGTTATGGAGGTCTTGGATTATCTCCGCTCGCCGTTCATATTGTTGAAGAAGAGCTTGCTTATGGAAGTATTGATTTTGCAGTAGCACTCGGTGTTGCGACATTTCCTGCTTTTATTTCCATGTTAGCTCCAACAGATTATCTGATAGAAAACTTTATATATCCATATACAAAGGACAAAGAAGCAAAATTCATTGGATGCTGGGCGATTACCCAGCCCAATCGTGGTTCTGATACGCTGGCTGCAGGAACGGATCAGTTCAAGGATCCAAATATTAAAGGAGAGATTGCAGCAAAACTCGACGGTAATGAATGGCTGGTCAACGGTACTACATCTGCATGGGTTTCATGCGGTACAATAGCAACACACGCCGCTGTCTTCTTGAATATAGATCCGTCCATGGGAATGGCCGGCGGGGGGATATGCATCATCCCTACGGACCTATCTGGCGTAAGCAAAGGTAAACCATTGAACAAGATGGGTCAAAGGGCGCTTAACCAGGGTGAGATTATTTTTGATAATGTCAGGGTGCCGAAGGATAATATGATCATAGATCAGGAAGCTTATGAAGCAATGACAGACATAACACTTGCAGCGGCTAACGGCTCAATGGGTGCGTTTCTTACAGGTGTTGCAAGGGCTGCTTATGAAGAGGCATTAAACTATGCAAGGCAGAGGGTACAGGGCGGTAAGCTCCTGATAGAGCACGAGTTCATAAGACATAAGCTTTTACACATGTTTAAACTTGTTGAGGCTGCAAGGGCTTTTTCACGCAATGTGCTGGTATACAACCTTACCAATTCACCGCCTGATACAAAGTATTCCATAGCATCAAAGATATTCTGCACCGAAGCAGCCTTTAAGGTAGCCAATGAAGCATCCATGATCTTTGGCGGATACGGTGTTGCCAAAGAATACTATGTGGAAAAATTATTGAGGGACGCAAGGGCATCTCTTATAGAGGATGGCTCAAATGATTCGCTTGCCATTTTTGCTGGTGAACTGATCGAAAAAAGCGAAGAATAGTATTATGGATTTTTTATCAAACATCCTGCTTACAAAGAGTAAAGAGAGCCCTGATAAAGAGATTTTTATCTTTGAATACGGGGAACTCGGCGAAGAAAGGATTACCTATAATACCCTTTATAAAAATACACTCAGAACCGCCAATGAATTAAAACGAGTCAATATTGGAACGGCTGATTCATTTGCAATTATAATGAAAAATTACCCAGAGTTCATATATCTGCTGGGTGCTGCCTCTTTAATAGGTGCAACAGCCGTTCCCATAGATCCTCGTTCAAAAGGTGAGAGATTAAAATATATGCTGGGCATCTCTGACAGCAAGGTTGTTTTTTTAACAGAGGATTTATTGGAAAATCTCATAAACATCAAACCAGAACTGCCGAATCTCAAGCATATCTACATCCTTAAGAAACCCGGGATTCAATCAAACAGACATACAGGGTTTCCATATCTAAACGATGTTATTGAGAATGGCAATACTTCTGAGTTTGAACCCGTTATAACCGATAACCATCACCCGCTTGAAATTATCTTTACATCTGGTACCACGGGTGAACCTAAAGGGGTTGTTGTAAGGCAGGATCGGTTTGCAACTTATGCCCTACTTGCCCAAATGGTATGGGCATACACCGAGAACGATATTCTATACACAGGCCTTTCCTTTACCCATGGCAATGCGCAGGCAGTAACAATGCTTCCTGCAATTGCTTTAGGGGTAAAAGCAGTGATCAGTCCGCAGTTTACAAAGAGCAGGATATGGGATATTTGCAGAAAATACGGGATAACGACTTTTTCTCTTTTGGGCGGCATGATGTCGGGTATCTACAATGAACCGCCTAAACAGGATGATAGTGACAATCCCGTAAAAATTGTTTTAAGTGCCGGCACACCAAGGGCTATATGGGAGGCTTTTGAGAAAAGATTTAATGTCTTGATCCATGAATGGTATGGCGCTGTTGAAGGCAGTTTTGCACATAAAGCTGTTGGAGAAGGTCCTATCGGTTCTTTAGGTAAACCGCTTCCCGACATAATGGAGATGAAGATATTCGATGGTAATGACAGGGTGTGTCCGCCTTATGTTATAGGTGAGATTGTCTGGAGGATGACTGGCCAGGATGTAGAGGTTACATATTTTAAAAACAAAAAAGCATCAGAAGACAAAACAAAGGGCGGATGGTTAAGAACAGGTGATATGGGACATACAGATGAAAACGGTTACTTCTTTTTTGATTACAGGAAAGGCGGCGGTCTGAGAAGGATGGGTGAGTTTATACAGCCGGATTTTATAGAGAAGATTATAGGAGAACATCCGGATGTTTCCGAGGTATGTGTGTATGGTATACCCTCACCATTAGGTGCACCTGGTGAAAGCGATCTTGTTGCTGCAATTGTACCTTTTGAAGGTAGAACTTTAAACCCTTTCGACATATTTAAAATGTGCAGAAAGGAACTCACGCCCAACAGTATACCTTCATATATTCAAATAGTTAGTGAAATTCCCAAGACAATTTCTGAGAAGCCATTAGATATGGTTTTAAGTAAAAATTTTAATCCATCGGCAAACAATGTGTATAAAACATCTTATTAATAAGTCTGAAAGACAGGCATATGTTTCTTGAAAAATACAGAAATGCTTATGCACCAAAAACCGTATGGCCCAAATGGATAAATGATAATGATAAATGTCTGGGAGATAAATGTAAGTTTTGTTTTGAAACCTGTCCGACAGGCACTATTAAATGGGATCTGGCAACAGACAGACCATATATAAGAGGTATAGGCGGTTTTGAAAAGGCATGCCTGAATTGTTACAATTGCATAGCTGTTTGCCCTACGCAGTCAATAACAATGTCCGGAGAATACAGAGTTTTAAAAGGCAGGTACAAGACCGTAAAAGACACGACATTGAAACCGCCTACCCCTTTAAAAGATAAGCCGTTTCCTTTTAAAGAGATTGAAAAAGAGCTGACAGAGGTTGAGAAGGTTGTATATAAAAGGCGTTCTAACAGGATCTTCAAAGATAAGCCGGTAAGCGAAGAGCTATTACATAGGATACTGGAAGCAGGCAGGTATGCACCAACAGCAGGGAATAATCTGCCTTTTACATTTATTGTTGTAACAAACAGAAACCTGATAAGAGAGCTTGAAGTTAAGTCCATGAAGATATTGCGGTTATTCAAAAAAATGTATTTGAATCCGAACTTTATAAAACGCATTATAGTAACCATATCCAGCTATTTTATGTTAAATGAATGGGATCAAAGGCCTTTTTTTCCACTGGAAAAGTCAGAAGAGCGTGATGATAATCTCTTTTATGGGGCACCTGCAGTTATATTGGTACTCATAGATCACAGGGGTATAAGTAATCCCTGGCTTGACGCAGGGATTTGTGCCCAGAACATGATTCTGGTTGCCCACTCACTTGGGCTCGGCACCTGTTATAACGGTTATGCTGCAACAGCATTGAAATATTTACCGGGTATGAGAAAGCGATTTGGAATAGAGTATCCATGGAAGGTTGCAACAACTATTGCTGTTGGTTATGCAAGGGTAAAAACAGATAAGGCAATAGCGAGAGAGACAGTGCCTGTCAAATGGTTTAATGATAATTCTGTAACAAAAGGCGAAAAGGAAAATTTATGAGTAATGTTTATGTTATCGGCATTGGCATGATAAGATTTGGTAAATACGCAGACAAGACTGTTAAGGGTATGGCACGTGAAGCATTAGAACTTGCGTTAAAAGATGCAAACATTGAAAAGAAGGCATTAAACGCGGTTTTTGTGGCAAATTCTTACTGGGGCATATTTTCAAATCAGCATTCTATAAAAGGCCAGGTTATGTTAAGAGAAGCTGGTATTCAGGGTATTCCTATAACCAATGTAGAAAATGCATGTGCAGGTGCTTCAACAGCACTACACCTTGGATACATGGGTATAAGGGCAGGTATGTACGATGTGGTCCTCGCTCTCGGCTCAGAGAAGATATCAAGCCCGGATAAAATGCTTTCTCTGCAGGCTTATGCTTCATCAATGGATGTGGAAAGTATAGAGATGAATCTGCAAATGTACATGGAACTCAGTAAACAATTAGAAGGGGTAATACCTAAGGATCAATTACAGCCGGATGGGGATAAAAGTATTTTTATGGATGCGTATGCAATGGGTGCGAGATGGCACATGATGAAGTTCGGCTCTACACAAAAACAGCTTGCAATCATAGCGGCAAAAAACCACTGGCATGCATCCATGAATCCTCTTGCTCAGTATCAGAAGTCCATGACAGTTGACGAGATACTTAACGATAGGCTTGTATCTTACCCGCTTACCAGGGCAATGTGTGCACCGGTGGGAGATGGCGCTGCAGCAGCAATACTGTGTTCAGAGGCTTTTCTTGAAAAGTTGAGTAATCCAAGACCTGTTATTATAAGAGCATCTGTTTTAGGTTCCGGCACAGACAGGAACATGGATGCATCTGATATAGGTATGAGATTATCAAAACAGGTTTATGAACTCGCAGGACTCGGGCCCGAGGACATAGATACCGCGGAATTACATGATGCGACAGCGTATGGTGAATTACATCAGGCTGAAGCAATGGGATTCTGTCCATCCGGAGAGGGCGGAATATTGGCTGAAGCAGGAGCAACAAAGCTCGGCGGCAGGCTGCCGATAAATACCTCAGGCGGATTGGAATCAAGAGGTCACCCTGTAGGTGCATCAGGCCTTGCTCAGATATACGAGGAGATTGTACAGCTCAGAGGAGAAGCCGGTAAGAGACAGGTTGAAGGAGCAAGGATTGCTTTAACAGAGAATGGTGGCGGTTTTATTGGTGTGGAAGAGGCAGCCATGTGTATCAATATATTTGAAAAAGTCTGAATAAAATACCCTTTAAATAAACCCATGTCTTGATGCAATTCCTTGAATGAGGGTGGCTGCAGCTTTGTTGCACCCTTGTTGTTACGACTCGAAAAAATAACTTATGAATAATCTATATCGCAAACGGGTAAGCCATTGTTTGTCAAAACCCTTACTATAATGTCGTAGTCTTAATAAAAAAAAGGCAGGCGCAAGCCTGCCTTTTTGAATTCACATTGTTATACCTTGTTACGGTAACTGGTTCAGCGTGTTGTTCAGAATTGTAAGAACGTAAGTCGGGTTGTGTATTCCAAGACTGCCCTCACTGTCAACAAGTGCATAGTTCCAGCCTGCTTCCAAAACCGTCGTGGTTAGAGGATTTGCTGCACTATTGATCCAGAATACAGGACCCGGGGCAGAACCTGTTGTTGCTGTTATAGAACCAATCGCAAGTGTGAATGTTGCGTTAGAGGAATCCCACAACTGGTAGCCCTGCTGTCCGTGCACTTCCGAGAATGCTGCTGCCGTTACAGGAGTTGCGATTGTCTTTGTGTTTGAAGCCCATATTGTATAACCTGATGAAGCTGAAAAGTTGATTGCAGCAATTACAGTATTAGAAAGGTTCGTTTCAAGCTGATTCAGTAAACCCTGAACCTCTGTTTGTAAGCCGTAGCCTGTAACACCCGAACCATGACAGTTTGCGCAAAGCTGTCCCTGATCAGCGTTCGATATAGCAAACTCATGCGAATACGCAGCATTGTTCGGATTATCCGGATTAAGCTGCATGTGGCATGTTGCACAGGTATCTCCAATGTTTGCATGCTTGGACACGAAGATTGTGGTTGTTCCTGTAATGCCTGTGAAGTACGAGTTTTGTCCCATAAGTATATCAGCCTGTGATGGTGTGTGCGGTGCTGAATAATTCGAAATACCGGTTGAATCATTGTGCAAACCATTACGTGTGTTATGACACTGCATACATACTGCACCTGCCCCGACTGAGTTTACCGTAAACCCTGCTGCAAGTATTGTAGTGTCATATATCCTTAATTGATGTGGTAGTGAGTCATCATGCGGATCATGACATGCCTGACATGTCTGAGGCTGTACCTGCGAAACCGTAAGACCAATACCTGCAAGTGCGGTTATAGTCATACCTCCAAATCCCAATACGTTTGTCGCGCCTGTATAACCATACCCTGCAATCTGATCAAGATACGCAGCAAAACCCTGCGCTGAATGACATCTTCCGCAATGAGCTGCGTTGGGACTATTCTGAATAGTGCCTTCGTTCATAGCAAGATCATACTGTGCATGCGGTGACTGCTCCCACTGGGTACCCATAACGTGGTGTGTTGGCGCGTCGTGACACTGGTTGCAGACTCCTGCTGTCCATCCAACCCTTTCCTGCAGATCAAAAGAAAGTGAACTACTGTGATGCGCTAAAGAATTACTCGGTCCGTGGCAGTTTTCACACTGTATATTGGCAAGTGCTGAAACTGTAGGAGCTGTTGCAACCATGTTGTTCCAGTTTGATGGCTGAAGAATATGCGGGAATGTCCATCCATACAGTGCTGCAACATCATCGAACCCGTTGTTATTAGCTGTTGTAGCTTGATCAAATCCGACCGTGTGACATGGCTCGCATGACGATCCGTAATGGCTGCCAAGTACGCCGTTAATGCCGTTGGTAAACATGCTCGCATGGGGTGTTTGCGACCACGGAGCAAAATTGCCTGTTAAAGTACCATTATGACATCCTACACAATTAGTATAACCGCCCGATACAGGGGCTCCAACACCTACCCATGTACCTGCTACAATTATGAAGCTATTGTTATAGGTTGTTTCTGTTATGCCATATTTACCTGCCACATCAGGTGTAAATGTTACAATTGTATATGGGCCTCCCGCTACAGTTGAAGTTACTGCAGATGAACCTGCGGGCCTTACAAAAGAGAAGCTCGGTGTTGCCTCGGTAAAACTCAGATATACCGGAACGCCAACTGCCACATTTGCTATACCCGTCTGTTTATCACTTGCCCTTACTGTAACACTGGAGCTGCTCACTATACCCTTTGAGTTTGTCGCGGAAAGTGTAACCGTGTAACTGCCCATCTCATTATAGCTGATAGGGACGATGGCATCTCTGTTAACCAATAATCCGCCTACTGGATCCACCAAAGAAGGATTCATAGATGCCAGAGCTGCAAAGGTATCCGTTGTAAACGATGCGGACAAACAGCTCGTTGAGCCTGAAAGCACCGGAGCTGTTGATAAAGGTGATGATATAGTCCATTGGCAAGTGAACGGTAAATTATTAGGATCTGTCACATTTGCATTTAATGTAACATTAGATGCATAGCCGACATTCAACTTGTTTAAAAGGCCGGAGATCAACGGAGCCTGATAAGGCCCGTGGACTATAATGAGTTGGGTCGTCGATGTTACCCCTGCAACAACAGGTATTATGGATGATGTAAACTGATTATACCCTGAAGCACTTATAACAGCCTGATATGACCCTATTGGAATGTTTGAAAATACAAACCCTCCATTCGTATCGGTTGATACATTTGCTGCGACTGCAGGGTTTATCGCTACAGTAGCACCTGTTATAGGTTTTTGTGTTGCACTATCAAGCACAGTTCCAGATATACTACCCGTGCTTAACGCCGGTGTCCCTGGAGTTCCTGCCGCACCTGCCGGTCCGGTACTCCCATTACTACCACTACATCCTGCCGATAATACACCTGCAAGTGCCAAAAAACTTGCAAGTTGCACTACTCTTTTTAAATTCATACTGCCTCCTTAAATAGTTTTTGAACAATAAGAAGCAAGTTTTGTACCATTTGTGTAACATATTATTTTATCAAATATAATCATCGTTTCTTCTTTCATATTTAATAGATAATAGTGGGTAAAAGCACTCATATCTGGGTGATAACACACAGTTTAAAATTGTATTGATGAATAACAAAAGAAACTATTAACAAGAATAGTAAGGTCTCAACTTTATTTTTTTAAAATCGATTACCTGCTGTTCTCGTAATGTATCAATCAGTTTTAGTAGATTGGGTGTCTATCTATTACTTTATAGCCTTATTTTTGTTTGTATAAAATACCTGTGTATAGCTCGGAATTCCTTGCAATATCAAAGGCTTTGTCGAGATTGGTGTTATCATAGTCATGGGGAAGAGGTCTTACCCAGCTTCTCAGGTTGTCATAGAGATAATTAACTTTATCAAACGTAACGCATGGACTCATTATGTGTATAAAAGAGAATCCATTGTGTTTGATGCCCTCTTCAAACAATTTCTGCATCTCATCAGGCAGACCTGCAAACCCTCTTGCAACATACGTTGCACCGTAAGATAGTGCCAGCAATACGGGGTTCATCTTTGGGTCAGGATTTCCCATAGGGTGAGATCTTGTTACCTGATGCTGCGGGGTCATGGGACTGGTCTGTCCCTTCGTCAATCCGTATATGGCGTTGTCAAACAGAACGCATGTTATGTCTGGATTTCGTCTTATAGTATGGGGCAGGTGTCCTGCGCCTATACCGAGTCCGTCACCATCACCAATCAATGCAAGGACTGTCAATTCAGGTCTTGCAAGTTTTGCTCCGGATGCCACAGGAAGGGCCCTTCCATGGAGGGTATGCATGCCATAACCCCTTATAAAAAACGGGTACCGGCCGACACATCCGATACCTGATACAACTATAAGGTCTTTGGGCTTTATGTTTAGATTGCTGAGTCCGTTGGTTAGTGCGGTCTCTATGCCAAAATAACCGCACCCCGGACACCACGTAGGAAGTCTTTCAGACCTATACTGGAGCACACCTTTTTCTTTTATCTCCTGAATGTCATTGTCCGGGTAATACACCTCCGGTTTTACGTATTCATCTATTTTATTCATGGGATTTGTTCCTTTAACAATCTATTTATTTCTTCCTCTATCTCATCGTGCGTGATAGGCCTTGCTGCAACCTTGTCATACCTGTAGAATTTCCTCTGAAAGTGCATTAAAAGCCAGTTTGCAAATTGTCCCTCATAGTTCAGTTCCGGCACCAGCACCTTTTCGCAGTCGTCCAGGAATGCCTGTATCTCCTTTTCCCTGAGTGGATTAATAACGATGAGCTTGAGCATTGCTACGCTCTTCCCCTCCTTTAAAACACTGTCAAGTGCGTCTGCAACCGCACCTGCTGTCGAGCCCCATGATATCACACCAAGTTTTACCCTGCCCTTTGTACCTATTCTCTCCGGCGGTGGGACATCGTTCTCAAGTGCTGCCTGTATCTTACTGAACCTTTTTTCCGTCATCATTGTGTGAGAGCGTTCGTCATAAACAGGCGTTCCATACTCATTCTGCTCGAGCCCTGAAACAACCTGATACCCATTTTCCTGCCCTGGAAGCGCTCTTGGTGATATACCATCGTCTGTTATCTTCTGACGGAGATAAAGCTTCATATCTTCCTGTGCCGGGAATTTATTGCTGCCTTTTTTGTAATCCGGTAACGGGTCGAGAAAAACATTTCTGACAGATAATGATAAAAACAGGTCTATAAGAACAATTACAGGCATCTGGTACTTTTCAGCCATGTAGAATGCCTCTGCTGTCCATTGATAACATTCTTTGACGCTTGTGGGTGCTATAACAATGCGTGGTGTATCTCCGTTGCCTCCGAATAAAGCGTGGTTAAGATCGGACTGCTCTGTTTTTGTGGGCAGGCCTGTTGCAGGCCCTCCCCTCTGGCTGTCAACCACAACAATAGGATTTTCCGACATCACATTGTATCCTATGAACTCTGTCATGAGACAGAAGCCGGGTCCTGAGGTTGCAGTCATAGCCCTTACACCTGCAAATGCAGCACCTGTAACATGACCTATGGCTGAGATCTCATCCTCGGTCTGCACGACAACACCGCCGTGCTTCGGCAGTTCTGTAAACAGAACCTCCATGATCTTCGTTGCAGGCGTAATAGGATATCCTGCATACAGCTTGCACCCGGCATCAATGGCCCCCTGTGCAACAGCCTTGTTCCCGTCCATCAGTTTGTAGCCTTTCCTGTCCACCGACAGCCTTTCAAAACTGTAGGGATCGAGCTTTACAATATTTTCAGTCACATACCTGTACCCTTCTTCAAATGCAGCAACAATGGCGTCAACACTCTTATCTTTTTTCCCGAGCTTTGCAGTGAGATTATTTATAAATTCTTTTTGGGGTATGTTAAACAGTGCTGCAACAGAGCCAAGAATAACTATGTTTCTTGACCTGGACTCATTTGTTGTTTTCTGGCTCAATTGGTAAAGAGGTACGCCGTAAAGATACATACCTGGTCCAAGATGCCCTGCAATACTTATATTCCCGTTTGTAACCTCTTTCCATCCCTCTTTTTCCGTGTATACACCGGGACCGAGTTGGTGTTTGCCCGCTTGATCTTCATCGTATGGCAAATCTTCATAAGTAATATCCCTCGGTCTGTTATCAAATATGACGACACCTTCATCGTTTAAACTTTTCAGCTGCTCGAGGGCGTACCGGTCATTCAAAGAAATTAGTATGTCGACCTTGCTGCTGAGGCTGAGCATGAATTCCCTGCCGGCCCTCATGTGTGCAACAGTTTTGCCGAATCCCCTTATCTCCGCAGGATAAGCATCAAACGATATGACATGATACCCGATATCGGACAGGGTCTTTATCAGTATCTCGCCTGCTGCAAGCGACCTGTCCCCGGAGCTCCCGCATATTTCGATTGTCAGGCTTTTTTTATATGTCAATTGAAAATCCTTTCCACCCGTAGGTAATAAAATCTTCTCCCTCGATCGTTATCTTGCCGGGTTCAGCAAGGCTTACAACCTTTCTTTCATCGAGCATGTTTCTTGCAGATATGTTTCCAAGCATCTTTGCATTTATCTCCCCGGTTGTCTGACGGTAATCCTTCAATTCAGGATAATAAACAGTGGCGCATTCCCCTGCTGCCCATACATCCTGTGCACTTGTATGCATGTATTCATCGACGAGTATGCCGGTCTGAATATCTATACCGCTCCCATCAAGAAAATCTATGTTAGGGACCATACCGGAGGTGAGAAACGCAAGGTCTGTTTTTACGATTTTACCATTCTTTGTCATGACATTAAGACCTGTACCGTCCTTTACAATCTCTGTTGTCACATCATCAGCAATCACCTCAATGTGTTTCTTTTGAAGACTTTCCATGAGTTTGCTCTTTACTGTTTCATCATACTCAAGTGGCCAGAAATTATATTCGTTAAGTATAAAAGTAACCGATTTGCCTGATTTTAACATTGCTCCGGCAAGATGCAGAGCAATGCAGTCCCCTCCGACCATTGTTACATGCTTAAATTTCCATAGCCTATCCCTTATTTTCAAGGCATCAACGGCATCTGTAAATACCGTAAGGAGATTTTTGTATCTTGACAGGGATTCAGGCAGTTTTGGCTTTGCCCCTGATGCAACAAGGAGCCTGTCATAATGTATACGTTCGTTGTGTGCCAATATAAGCTCGTGTTTTTCCGGAATAACTTTTGTAACGGTCTGGTTAAGCCTAAGCTTAATATTATTCTGCTTGTACCATGTGTACGGGTATAAGTAGAGGGAGGTTATATCCTTTTTATCCAGCAGGAAAGCGGCAAGAAGGCTGTGATCAAAGTAGTGTGTGGGTTTGGATGATATGATTATTATTTCAGCATCATGGTTTCCTTTTCTGAGTGTCTCGGCAGCGCTGTTGCCTGCATGGCCGTCGCCTATGATAACATATTTTAAAGACTTTTTTGCCATACCTATACCTCTACGTCCTGCTCTATAAGCTCAGCCTTGACAACATCTATGCACTCCACCGGACATACCTTCTTGCAATTACCGCATCTTATGCAGTTGTTGTTGTCGATAACAATGGCGCTTACCTCCTTCCAGTTATCCGTAGCAATCAGTCTCTGCCTGCCGTCCTCTTCCGTTATAACGTCCTTTGTTGTATGTATGCAGTTTGTCGGACATACATCCATGCAGTACCGGCAGTATATACACCTTGTTACATCTATCTCGAACTTGAGGTAGCACAGGTAGCATCTTTTTGCCTCTTCCTTGCCAAGTGTCCTGTTAAGTCCGAGTTCTACCTCTACCTGATCTACACGTTCCTTTACCGGAAGCGTAGGCATGCTCTGCCTTGGAATAAAATCCCATGCCCGCTCCCTCTGTTTTTCTGAGTATTTCTCGAACCTTACAACCTTTTTTCTCCGTGTCCTGTCTACAAGATATCTGTCGATACTCCATGCAGCAATGCGTCCGGATGATATAGATTCTATGACAGTGGATGCACCGGTTCCGAAATCACCTGCAGCAAAAAGACCTTTTACGTCCGTTGCTGAGCTTGACCTGTCAAATGTTATCATGCCGTTCTTTTCAAGTTTTAACACACTTTTTACAAAACCAGTTTCCGGCCTCTGGCCTATGGCATAGATTATACTATCTGCCTCATCCGTAAAATCTGACCCCTTTATCGGTACAGCAAGCCTCTCACCTTTTTCACCGTACCCTCCGAGCCTGTTTCTCCTGAACCTTACAGCAAGACCGTTACCGGAACGCTCAATCTGCTCTATTGAAACAAGCCCCCTTATCTCAACATTTTCGGTCTTCACCTCGTTGAGTTCATCCCTGTTTACCGTGATGTAATCCTCTGTTGTAAGCACATTTATAATCACCCTTTTTGCACCAAGCCTCAGCGATGTTCTGGCACAATCCATGGCTGTATACCCGCCGCCCACAACAAGGACCTTACTGCCTACAAAAACGTCCCTGCCAGAATTCGCATCCATCATAAAATCAAGACCCGAGTAAACATGATCGAGTTCTTGACCTTTTATGCCGAGCTTGTTCGGACTGTAGGTGCCTGTGGTAAGCAGCACAGCATCGTAGGCATTAAGAAGTTCCTCAAGTTTTATATCCCTGCCCACACGCACACCTGCATTCAGATCAACACCGAGCCTGAGTATGTTTGAGATCTCAACATCCAGTATGTTCCTTGGAAGCCTGAATTCCGGTATGCCGTATCTGAGCATGCCTCCGGGGTGTTCAAGCGCCTCATATATTGTTACCTTATGACCGAATATGGCAAGATCGTGTGCAGCACCAAGACCCGAAGGTCCGGAACCGACAACAGCGACTTTCTTACCGGAAGGTCCAAACATAAATTCTTCTATGCGGTGCCCTTCGGGCTTAAAATCGCTTGCAATCCTTTTCAAATGGCATATTGCAACCGATTCACCAAAACCGGGCCATCCGTGCCTGCATGCGAGTTCGCAGGGCCTTGAGCAGATCCTCCCGAGCACGCCTGGCAGGATGTTCACATAACGGTTGATCTCGTAAGACCTGCCGTATCTTTCCTGATAATCGGCGTATATATAGCCCGGAATGTTTGTTAATGCAGGGCATGCTGTCTGGCATGGAACATTCTCCCTCATCCATGCAAAGTCCTTTTTGTTGGTTGAGAAAAAAACAGTCCTCTCGACCCGGCGTGCAGCTGTCAGGTGATCGAATGATTCTCTCTCAGACGAAAGATATGTTTTTTCTTCTTTCATATTCTTTAACCCAACTCCCTTCTCTACCAGTCTTGCCAATATAATGATTTTTTTGTTTACCATCAATATCTTTTAAAATCAATAAAAATTAAGGGTCTTAGAATATTTATAACAAGCATAACACAGGGGTCCGGCTCAGATAACAGATTCTTAAGCGAGGGGCGTGGCTTGTATAATTTATTAGCCAGGTCAACTTTGCTTGCATTATAAAATTTTATCATCTATATGCAAACACATTATGAAAAAATTAGTTGAGCTATCCATAAAACATCCATGGCGAGTCCTTATATTTATTGCCATGCTTACAATAATAGCGGCTTATTTTGCCGTAGATGTACCCGTTGAAGACGACATCATGAAAACGCTTCCGGAGCATGACCCGCAGGTAACACTGTTTAACAATATAGGAAAACGTTTTGGCGGCACAGATTATTTCCTTGTTGTAATGGAAGGAAACAACCTGTTTAATCATTCAAGCCTTGAGAAACTGAAGAATATTACAGATAAGCTTCAATCGCTTCCGGAACTCAACAGCGTTGAGAGTCTTACAAATGTTGAAGCTATAAAGGCAAGTCATGGTGAACTCGATATCTCAAAATTTATAGAGCATATACCGGATAATAAACAGGCATTGGAAGAGATTAAGCAGGACGCGATCTCAAACAAGCTGTATCGCGGAAATCTTATTTCTCCAAATGGAAAGGCACTTGCCATACTGTGTCAGATCAAAAAGGATGTAAACAGCGAATCCCTCGTAAATATAATAGGCAAAATCATTCAGCCTTTCAAAGGGCCTGAGAATATTTACTTAATAGGTGTACCCGTTGATAATGATATCATAAGCAAAGCAATACATTCTGATTTGGGCAGGCTACTTCCTCTGGCTATACTGCTCAACATAGTCATAATGTTTATCCTGTTCCGCAATTTTATAAGCGTGATCTTAAGGCTTACCCCTGCACTCATTGCCATAGTAATCACTGTTGGACTCATGGGCATCACGCACACCCCTTTTACTATGCTTTCGGTGGGCATGCCTACCCTGCTGATCGCCCTCGGCAGCATATACAGCATACACATTATGACAAGGTATTACCAGTTGCTTGAACATACAAAGGACAATGAAAGTGCATTAAGAAGTATGATAAAAGAACTCGGTATGCCAATGCTTTTCATCGGCTTGATAACCTCTATTGGATTTTTTGCCAACATATCCTCCACAATCATACAGGTAAAACAAGCGGGGATATTCGCCGGTATAGGCATACTCATCTCTATGTTTGTTTCTGTAACATTTGTACCGGCTCTTCTCACACTCAGACATAAGGGAAAAGAGGAAGAACTCATAAATAATAAAAAACGCTTCAACCATTTTCTTGAGAACCTCTCCGTATGGGTACAAAAACACAACTATACAATACTCATTATAGGCATAGGACTCGCTGTTATCGCTATCTATAATGTAAAAACCATCAATACGGAAACAGACATAACAAAATTTTTCAAAGCTGATTCTGTTGTGAGGAAAACATCTGCAAAGGCTGTCAAAAACTTTGGCGGGATATTTGTGCTTCAGATTCTTGTACATGGTGACATAAATTCCCCTGCGGTCCTGAACACCATGGTCAAACTTGAAGATGAATTGGATACGATTAACGGGGTTCATTATCCATTCAGTGTAGCTGACCTCATCGAGACAATGAATCAGGTGCTACACGACAATAATCCAGCATACCATGCGATACCGGATACAAAGAATGCCATAGCCCAGTACATGCTTCTGTATTCAATGTCGGACCAAAAATTACTTGATACGCTGATCACGCCCGACTCCAAAGAAACGATCATCCAGGCGAGGATTGGCAAGTTCGGGTTTCATGAGATAGAACAGATCGTTAATCAGATCAAACAGAAGATACAGCCCCTTGAAACAAGGGACATTCATTTTACCCTGACCGGTTCACCTATGCTTATAATAACCATAAATAAACACCTCATAGAAAATCAGGAGGCAAGCCTCTACATATCCATTATAGCCGTCTTTCTCCTGTTATCCATTGTATTCAGATCGTTGATAGGCGGTTTGATCACACTTATCCCGCTGCTAATAAAGGTCAGCTACAACTACGGAATCATGGAGCTCTTCCATATACCTCTGAACGTTGCAACAGGGCTTATAGCAAGCATGACTATCGGCGTTGGTGTGGACTATATCATACATTTTGTCATGGGATTCAGGGAGAGATACAAAGAGGGATCAAGTCATTCCATTGATACTGCCATGAAAGAGGCAACCGTTATCACAGGCAGATCAATACTGAACAGTGCTATAGTACTTGTCGGAGACTTTTCAGTGCTTACACTTTCAAGCTTCCTTCCGATGATCTACTTCGGCATCCTGTCTGCAAGCATGGTTATATACAGTTCTATTGTTTCTATAACCCTGTTCCCTGCCCTGCTTCAGATAGCCCATAAGCATCTAAAATGGCTGAAAAAATAAACCCCGATAGCAAGGACTCGGCATTACCGGGTAAAAGCTCCTGTTTTCTTTACAAGGCTATGCCATAAAGAGTATTGAAATTCGTATACAATCTTGACAGAATGATAATATCTGTTAAACTATCATATAGTGAATAACGAGGTTTTGATTAAAAGAAGAATCATTTCAGAACTTTCTGATAGAGGCTTTAGAAATAGCTCCAGCAGAAACGTTGTTATTACCGCATTTGCTGAAAGTAACAAGCATTTAAACATTGAAGAGCTTCATAAAATTGTAAAACGGATTAAGCCGAAAATCGGGTTTGCTACAGTTTATAGAACATTAAAACTGCTTGTAGAAAATGGCTTTGCAAGGGAAGTTGATTTTAAAGATGGATTTACAAGGTATGAACTCCAGAAGAAATCCCCTGATCAACATTATCACATGATCTGCATAAAATGTAAAAACGTAATAGAATTCGATGATAAAGGAATAGAACAGATAAAACAAACCGTATGTATAAAAACCGGGTTTAAACCATTATATTACAGGCTTGAGATATTCGGGGTCTGTAAAAAATGCAGCAAAAAAAGAGGCTGAAAGATGAGATTAAACAAATCAGAGATAGATAAAATAAGTTCTTTAATGATAAAACATCTGACCGAAAAAAATATTCTTGTAAAAACCGCCAAACAAGATAATACTAAATCTATCATAAATAATGTTATTTATGATGATATGCTCAAAGAAGAAAAGTTAAATGAAGAAGTAAAAAACATAATGGAATCCTATGAATCGGAGCTTAAAAGTGGTAAAGTGGATTACAATAAATTGTTTAACATGATAAAACATCAGCTTATTAAGGAACGGAAACTTGTTATATGACAAGGCTAAATGATGATAGGATAAGCTACATATCCCATAACATCTTTGATAGGCTTTCCAAAAACAAACTGGTAGACCCGTCAAGGAGAGGTGAGATTATCAATATCCTGAAAGACAGTTTTATGGAGTTTGACAGACTTAATGATGCTATAGAAGAGGATGTTAAAAAACGTATCCGTTCTATGGCAAAAGAGATACCGGAGAACAGCCAGGAATGGAAGATACTTTACGCCAAAAACCTGGACCAGGAGCTGAAAAAGAAAGGCTTAAAATGAAAATCGTGGAATGGAGGATAACATGAAAGAGCTTATAGAAATGATAGCAAAGGCATTGGTTGATAATCCTAACGATGTGGTTGTTTCAGAAATTGAAGGAGAACACACCATTGTGCTTGAGCTTAAAGTAGCTAAAAACGATGTAGGCAAGATTGTTGGTAAAGAGGGTAACCACGCAAAGGCTATAAGAACGATACTCTCAGCAGCAAGTGGTAAAAAAGGTAAGAAATATACACTTGAGATAATTGGATAAATTATAATAGCTTCTACATTATTCTTGTTCAAATAAACGAGGGTACCTAATTGCCCTGTTTATAATGTTTCGGTTTGTGACTGCATATATTTGATGGTTAAGAGATTTTATGTCATTTAAAGGCTTGCATAATAAAAGATTGATCTTTATTATTGTCTTATCAATATTTACTGTATCGTTTCATTACATATATGGTTTGTCGCATAACTCATTTCTAATGGTAATTCATAATCGATTATGTTACATTCCCATCATGCTTGGCGGCTTATGGTTCGGCATATACGGTGGCATAGGTACTGCCTTTGCTATATCAATTGCTATAACTCCTTTTATAGTTTTATATCACACTTCTATGTATAATGGATTTCTTTCAGATGAGCTTATTGAAATTGTTTTTTATCTATTTATAGGTTGGATTATAGGCATGCTTTCAACCGCTCAGCGAAAAGAACGTGAAAAAAATGATCTCTTAAAAGAACAGTTGAAGAATTCTGAGAAGCTATCTACAATTGGTGAGATATTTGCATATATGATGCATGAAATTAAAAATCCTTTAAATGCAATAAAAGGTACTGCAGATATTATTGCAGATAGCTCAGTTGAATCTCAAAAAAAACTTGAATTCTCAAATATACTAAAAAATGAGATTCAACGACTCAACAGAACCCTTGATTCGATGCTTGGCTATACAAAACTTAACCTTACATTAACATACTGTGATATTGGCGAAGAGCTTAACACCACTTTAAAAATGTTAGCACCACAAGCTGAAAAAACAGGGGTAAAAATGCAGCTATTCGGTATAAACAATTTTCAGGTTATTGTGGATTGCGATAAGATAAAACAGGTTTTTATAAATCTTGTCCTTAATGCCTTTGATGCAATGAAAAATGGCGGTTTATTAAACATATCATTACAACAGTCAGCAAATGGATATATTGATATAGCATTCAAAGATACAGGACAGGGTATATTACCTGAAAATATGAAAAAGTTGTTTAAACCCTTTTTTACAACAAAATCTCACGGAACAGGGCTTGGACTTGCTATATCAAAACGAATAGTAGAGGAGCATAATGGCAAGTTGCTTGTTGAAAACGAGTATGGCAATGGAACATCTTTTATAGTGAGGCTACCATGCAATTAGTAAGGATTGCCGTAATAGAAGATGATAACACGCAAAGAAAGGTTATAGAATTTAATCTGTCAAGAGAAGGATATAATGTAAAGGGTGCCGGGACAATAAGTGAAGGTTTTAAACTTATAAAAGAACAAAATCCTGCTATAGTTATAACAGATGTCATGTTACCTGATGGAGATGGCGTAGAACTGCTTGGTAAAATTATATCTGCAAACCCATCAACTATTGTTATAGTTATAACAGCGTATGGAACCATACGAATGGCTGTAGATGCTATCCGTAAAGGGGCTTATAACTACATTACAAAGCCTTATGAGATGGATGAACTGTTATTATCTATAAGGCAAGCCCTGTCATCAATGGAAACAAGGCAGCATACACTAAAGGATGCTGTTCAGCTTATTGGCAGTTCAGAACCTATTCAAAAGATAAAGCAGATGATAGAGCAGGTAAAAGACTCTGATATTCCTGTACTAATAACAGGTGAATCCGGAACGGGTAAAGAGATCATGGCAAGACTGATACATTTTACAAGTAGTAGAAAGGACAAACATTTTGTTGCATTAAACTGTGCAGCAATACCGGCAAGCCTGCTTGAAGCAGAGCTTTTTGGCTATGTTAAAGGTGCCTTTAGCGGTGCTGACAAAGCTAAACCAGGTAGATTCCAAATTGCAGATGGTGGTACATTATTCCTTGATGAAATAGGCAGCATGGATGTTGCTTTACAATCAAAACTTTTAAGGGTTGTGGAAACAGGAGAGATAGAGATGCTTGGTGAAGTTGAAGCTAAAAAAGTCAATGTAAGAATCATCTCAGCAACAAATGCAGACCTGAATGACTTAATAATACGTGGAATATTTCGAGAAGACCTGTACTACAGGCTTAATGTCTTTAATATCCATGTCCCTCCACTAAGAGAAAGAAAACAGGACATAACAATGCTTATGAATCATTTTATAAATCTTTATTCCGAAGACAAAACACTATCAATAGCTAACAAAGCAATAGACATGCTAATAAATTATCAATGGTATGGGAATGTTAGAGAGCTTGAAAATTTTATAAGGCGTATGGCTGTTACAAAAAAACATGGGGTCATAACAGATGAAGATATAAGCCCTTATTTGAAATCCAATATCAGTAGTCTTAAGCAAGACTCATCACTTGATGAAGTAGAGAAGCAGATGATCTTATCTGCGCTTGAGAAATCAGGTCATAATAAAGCAATGGCTGCAGAGATATTGAAAATACCGAGGCACAAGCTTATATACAGAATAAAAAAATTTGGTATACACGAATGAGTATTCTATTTTATGGATGAACTTCTTATAATAGCTAAATCTCTATTCAAGAGCTATGGCGATGTAATAGCCGTTAGCGGCATAAGCTTCTCCTTGAAAAAGGGTGAGGTATTGGGTGTGGTTGGCCCGAACGGTGCAGGTAAAACAACAACAATAGGAATGATAACAGGCAGATGCCTCATTGATAAAGGTGAATTATATGTCGTCGGCAAAGATGTAAAAACACACGATCGGGATATTAGAAAGGTTATGGGCGTTGTTTCCCAGGATGACAATGCTGATCCAGACCTCAATGTATATGAAACTTTATTAATCTATGCCAGTTATTTCGGTAAACCATCAAAAGAAAGGATCAATGAGCTTTTAAATTTTTTCGAACTTGAACATTATAAAACATTCAATGTAATGTCTCTATCCGGCGGTATGAGGAGAAGATTGAGCATAGCAAGGGCTCTTATCAACGATCCATTGCTTTTGATTCTCGACGAGCCAACAACAGGACTCGATCCTCAAGCACGATATCATACGTGGGATAGGCTTTTAAGGATAAAAGAACAAGGTGTAACAATTCTTCTCACAACACATTACATGGAAGAGGTTACAAAACTATGCGACAGGGTTATGATAATAGATAAGGGTAAGATATTGGCAATCGATAAACCTCAAGACATAATCATTTCCCGGTACCCTTCCGATGTAATAGAGATAAAGATACAGGATAAAGACAGCTTTAACGGTATAATAAAAAACCTTGATAATTTTGGTCTTAAACATGAGTTTACAGGTAAATTCGGTTTAATCATTCCATTCAAAAATGAGGATGCGCTTGCAATTGAAAAGTATTTATTAGAATCTTATCCCCGTGCTTATCCTCTAAGGAGACCACCAAACCTTGAAGATGCATTTTTATCAATGACAGGTAAAGAGCTTATGGAAAACAACTTGTAAATAAGTGATCCCTTGTTGATTAACTAAAAACACGTTTGGTTTAATATAAAGATTGGATAACGGCTGGTCTTCCCGCTTTTTTGATATAAATTAAAAAGCTTGATTGATCAATTCTTACCGGAGATATCACGCTGGCAAGCGGCAATCTTACAATGCGGTTTGTATCTGCGGGATTATAATTAACAGTCAGGATACTTGTTTAAAAGCCTCATAAGCATGCTTTATAGTCCTGTCTATGTTTCTGACCGTATGCGCCATGGATACAAAGTGCGCTTCAAACTGTGACGGCGGGAGGTATACCCCCTTTTCAAACATATACTGGAAGAACTTTGCATATTTTTTTGTATCGGATCTCATAGCTGACTGCAGGTCTTTTACATGTCCTTCTGTAAAAAATGGTGTAAACATTGAGCCTATGCGGTTGATTGTGATCTTAGCGCCAGCCATCTTCGCAGCATCCTCTAATCCTTCAATAAGGTATGCTGTTTTTTTTTCGAGGTCTTCGTAAAACAAGGGCTTTGATTTTATTTCTTTTATCACACTGATGCCTGCTGCCATTGCAACCGGATTGCCCGATAATGTGCCTGCCTGGTAAACAGGTCCTTCCGGAGATACAAGCTTCATAATCTCCTTTTTACCTCCATAAGCACCAACCGGCATACCGCCGCCGATAATCTTCCCGAGCGTTGTGATATCAGGCTTAATATCATAGTATATCTGTGCCCCGCCTGATGAAAGTCTGAACCCGGTTATTACCTCATCAAAAATAAGCACTATCCCATGCTTGGCAGTTAATTCTCTTACTGTCTGAAGAAACCCGGGCTCGGGTAAAACAACACCCATGTTACCTGCAACTGGCTCAATTATAATAGCTGCTATCTCAGCAGCCTGTTCATCCGTTATTCTTTTTAGCGCATCCATATTATTGTATGGAGACGTTAATGTATTTTTTGCCATTGCCTCCGGAATTCCGGGGCTTGACGGAACACCAAGTGTTGTCAAACCGGAGCCTGCTTTTATTAAAAACTGATCTCCATGGCCATGATAACCGCCTTCAAATTTTACAATCTTTTCTCTTTTTGTGAATGCCCTTGCTACTCTGACTGCACTCATTGTTGCTTCTGTCCCCGAGTTAACCATTCTTACAAGCTCTATTGATGGAAATGATTCTTTGATCAATTCGGCAAGCCTTATCTCATAAGGGCATAATGTACCAAAACTTGTACCCGACCTGATAGCCCTTCGCATGGCATTTAATACCTTTATGTTGGCATGCCCGAGTATCAATGGCCCCCATGACATACAATAATCTATGTAGCTATATCCATCAACATCATAAAGCCTGTCTCCCTTTGCCCTTGAAACAACGATAGGCTCACCGCCAACCGCGTGAAAGGCCCGAACAGGGCTATTTACGCCGCCCGGCATTAGCGCTTTTGCTTTATTAAAATAATTGAGTGAGTGCGGTCTTTTCATGTTTTTTTGCCAGGATTTCATAGTATCTTATGAACAGAAATTCCAATAAAATAAATTTTAAGTAGTATAAAGTAAAACCAATAAAAATGAATAAAGGCAGCAACACATATCTTATCAAGTCCATGTTTACGCGGCTGCTTTGTGCAAGTTTTATTATATAGGGGGATAAAGCATAGTAGTAGACATGCACCAATTGTCTCCCGATTTTAGTTCTCATCAGATCTCCTCTTATATCCCGTAGAGGTTTGAAAAGATCGCTGTCATTACCATAAATGGCGCTCAATGCACATATACCATTCTTACTCGTATTGGACGTAAGCACATTGATGTTGAATGACACATCTGTTGAACCATAGCAGTTGGAAATGTTAATGCCTACAGGATTAGTGCCTTTATCCTTGATTGTTGTCAGCCAGTGAACAATACCGTTATTGTCTATCGTAAGCGAGGATGGACCTGTCGTAACGGTATAACTAACCGGAGATGCGCCGGTTACCGGGAGGCTGAACGTAAAAGCTGAACCGGCATCTACGTTAAATGATGCGGGTATATTCGTGGAAAGGAACGGCATTGCATTATTAGGATCAAGTATAACATTAAAGTCAGCACCACCATTATTATTAAAACTTATGTTGTCTATTGTAATATTTGTATTATAGCCTGTATAGCTTATGCTTGATGGCGATGATGACTCGGATAGGGCATCTCCTGTTGTATAGTAATCCTGTGGGTCACCAATATTTATACCTTTTTCAAGGTCATAAGTTCCATCAGCCTGAACAAGCGCAACCTGGTAGTGTGAAGTTGTATGCCCGGGATACCATGGGTAGGTATTCCCTGTAATTGCATCATCTACATGCCATATTAATAAGCCGTCACCTGGCAGATCCCTGTCAAAAGATGTATTTATAGAATCCGATATCAGGAAATACTCAAGTGGTCCCATATTTTGTGTATGAATCTTAATAGCTCCGCCGTTAAGTTCAATAGGATTTAAAGTAACATTACACTCATTAGATCTGATAGTTGTCGGGGTAAGCCAGCCAAGCAATTGCCGGGACCATGGTGATAATTCTGTAGGATAAGGGCCATGCGCTCCATAAGACATAAGTTCAAAATTACCTAAGCCATAAGCCCCATCCTGCTGCCAGTTTGTGTCATACAGATCAATAAGTCCAAGTGAATGGCCAAATTCATGAGCAAAAACACCCATATCTATTGGTCCGACAGATCCCGTAAAAGTGGTAGAAGAAATCGATTCTTGATCAAAATACGGGAGCTCTGTTTGCTCCGGCAGTATCATGTATCCGTTTATGGTTGTACCATTACATGTAATGGGTTCCATCATTGTATTCGACCAGATGTCGTTTAAATAACCTGTTTGCTCTGCACCAAGCCCCTGATGCACTATAATGACATACCTTATACCATTCTGATCTCCAAAGCTTGAAAAAGGCACTCCTGCTGTACAGGCATCTGCAATGGCCTCTCTTGCAAGCGTATCTGCACCGGGTGTACCAAATCCATACTGGCCATAACCATAGTAATTATGACTATTGGTAGCGGTGAACCAGCCGTAAACAGTGCCTGTTACAGTCAACGAGCCGTGCGACATATCCTTGTAGAACAAATCAAGACTTGAAAATGGGTATAGAGGAGCAGGACTGATTGTTGAAAAAAGCATCTGTTCAAAATAATTGGTAGTGGTTGTTGTCAGCGGCGTTGTATCGGAAAAATTTATAAGCAGAACCGGAACATCAATGGTACGGCTTGAAGGACTGAAGGTACTTCCAGTACCATATACGTCAAGGGGTGTAAATGTGTATGTATTGTTAAATCCAAATGAATTCAGGATTATTTTTTTTGATAATAATCTTATATCAGGAGGTGCATAGGAAGGCACATCATAACTTTTTAGTAATAATTCAGCACCAGGATGACTTAAAATCTTGACCCATCCTATGCCTTTTTTATACCAGTATTCCTGACTTAGAATGCTCTTTTCAAACTCAAGTACGTGCAAACAATTTTTAAAAATTCCATCAGGTGTGTTAACAACAGATGTCGTGCTTTTAATTATGAATGTATAATCTTTATATGTCCATTTTTTCCCTTTTTCTATTGGTGATTTTAAGAGCAATTTTTCCTGCTGTATCTTGTGCCTTAAAACACCATGTTCAAGTAATTCATTTGATTTGAAGACATAAGTCCATTTGGTTTTCATGGCCGAACCAAAAAAATTTACATCCTGTTCTATTTCATATTTGCCGTTCTTTATGCTTCTCACACGCCTTGATATCGTCCCTATCTGCATTATGGGTTTTTTAGTTGTTTTAACAATGTATTCCCATTTGGCCCCTGCAATTATCGGGAAGTAATCCTTAATCCCTGCATAAGCAGGGGTTGAGTTTGTAAGAAGAGTAATGAGGGGAAATAGCAATGTTAACCCAAGAAACGCAATACTGGAGTCTGTTCGTTCGTTCAACACTGAGAGCCACTTAAGACACTTGAAGTTGTTATCCTTAATTACCATTTTGTCCTCTGCCAGTTTATGTGCATGCAGCACGTATTATTTTTTTTGCTTATACTCGCTGCAGCCCATATCAGACGCATTGTTTCACCCATCTCACAGCATTTCCTATTTTTTCAAATACATCACCCGGATTAATAACATATCATCTACCATTTGAATTTTGCACAAACGCCAATGTTATTTACAAATCTTGTATATGAATCAAAAGCTAATGCATTACCCGCATAGTTTACATACAAGTCCGGATGCCCTGAAACAGACTTAAATTCAACAACAGGGACCGCAATTGAATACCCTGTTAAATATTGCGGCGTACTGCCCTGTATACTGGCAGAAGAAGATGCGGGACTGTTTGCGGATGTGCCGTAGACAAAATCGGCACTTATCTCCGGATTAAATGCAGGAAAGAAATTTGTATAAACGTCTATCCCCAATGACGGCCCCTGTAGATCGTAATTCGTCTGTAGATCGGAACTATTGTACGTTGACCAGAGATATGCATACCCGGGATCCAACCAGAGCTTTATAGACTTTAAAGAAACAATTTTAAATTCCATAGAACCGTGTATCCAATTTGTCTCCTCGTTTCCCTGATCGAATAATATACTTGGTGTACTATTATTAAAAGCCACCATATATGTAGAATTGAAAAATTCCGTTGTTGCATTAACGTTTAACTTAAACCACCTGAGGACACCGTAATATAGCCTTGCAGATAGCATAAAAGCTCCCGATGATGCTCCCGTGTTATCCTGATACATTACTCCTCCGCCAACAACCGGTGTGATTGAAAACCATTGTTTATAAGGTTTAGGCGGCGGTGAACTGATAACGTTGTTTATAGCTTCTTCTTCAGGCCTGTTATGGTTATTAAATGAAACAGTTATTAAAGCGCCATAAGTGGCATTAGCCGATACCATTATCTGATATACATTGATTGCATCTGTTGTCTTTATGTTGATATCAAGCTCTTTTTCTGACGGTGTTAATCCTTCATGACCGACAATGTCTAATTTAGATGTACCCGATGCCGGCATCGTATAGTATTGTACATTATTACCCGATGATACACTCACATCAAAACCTGCCATAGCAGATGCAGTTACAGGCATAAGGCTTTTAACAATAATGCTGATGGTCCCTTTACCATGAGTTTCGATATCAAGCATATTTGAATGAGTTAAAAGGTAATAGACCCTTTCAGGATGTTCATATAGTGTTACAGCCCTGCCATTTGTCAGAAGTCTAAAAAACGGACTTTGGTTTGCAAAGCCGGTTGAAACAGTTATTGTTATAAACAACACAGCTGCTATAATCTTAAAACATAACCGCAACAGATCCGCCATTAAATAGCCTATTAGTGTTTTCAAATGTAAGCAATCTTCCATCATAACCTGTTTCTAATCGTATATCAGATGTTGTATAAAATGCAAGTTCCATTGAATAAAGGTAAAAGACTGTATGGATTTATTTTATATTAATCCCTTCCATGTCTATTTCCAATATCCATTTCCATTGGTGCTGTTTCAGGCTGTTTATATGGTTGTTCCGGTTTATATGTATTCATCTCATGGGATGAATACATGTCTGTCCCATTCCCCATAGACATACCTCTTTCGCCGGGCGGTACGTTAATTAAGTTAAATGTCTTTTTTTGTATATTATCAGCAGTTTGATTATTTTTAAATTCGCTTATCATAAAAGACAAGCTATCTTTTTTCTTATAGCCCATTGAGATCAAAGAACTTAAAGATACTGTTCCAATAATATAGTACGACTCTGATTTATCAGGAGCAGCATTATAAAGTAATCTTAATTCCGAGGGTTTTAGCCCGTTTAATACGGCTATCGCTATTGTTTCTTTTAATTCGCCTGTCCTGCGCCCTTTTACAGGGATACTATTATACATGGCATTTGCCTTCACATAAGCTTGTTCAAGCCTGTTTGCTACCATTATAACTCTTTGGGCAGGTACACGTTTGGTCAGCCCCTCCATAATCTTGCCCGAAATGAATGATACCGGAACACGGTTTTGTTTTGCATTGATAAGTGTATTTATCATATCGGTCGTTTCAACATTGCTTATAGATAGAAGATGTGCCTTGTTAACTATAAGTGAAATCTGAGTTCCTGAAATGCCTTTCTCCTTTGCAGTACTTATGGCATTACTCAGCTCATCTGCATAAACCGACGAACCCATTAAAAACATAATCAAGAGCGTTATTGTTATAATTCTTCTATTCATCTTTTAAATAAGACTGTTTATATAATATACCGTAACATTATTATATCATTTCTGTAGGATTATAACAACAGCATTTTTACCCTCAAACCCATCATTGCTATATTCATCGGCATTCGGCGGTACGATTAAGTTTTTATTATCCACTAAAAACTGGTAATAATATATGCCCTTCTTTAGCGTGATACTTATCTCCCATGTTTGCTTATCGATTTTTTTCATCTGTAATGGGTATGTTCCCCATTCATTAAAACTTCCAACAAGGTTTACAGAACGAGCGGATTTAGAAACATACCTGAACAGACAGGTATTATTATTTACAAAAGTATTCGGTATTATTGGAGCATGCGCACACTGAGAGATAAGGATCGATAAGATAAACATAACTATATATCGGTTTTTCTTATTTAACAGCATCTATCCCTGTTTGTTTCACTTCTTAAATAGTTTTTTTATCTTCTCTATTTGTTCAAATTTATTCATATCGGTTTTACCTATTATCTTCTGAAAAGAAGGCATAGCCCTGAGCGGTGCAAATGAAGGCTCTTCTAATGCCGAGAATTTCAGATCCGGTTTTTTTTCTATGGCCTTCTTAAGACTTTCTATAGCCGCTCTGTTCTCTCCCTGTAGAGCGAGTCCCACAGCATGATCATACCATACTATCGGATTATCTGGATTTAGTTTTTTTGCCTTTTCAAAATACTTATCGCCATTGTTAAAATCCTTTATGTAATAGTATGCCATTGCAATATTAAGCCATCCTGGCTGGAAAGTTGGATCCAGCTCTACGCTTTTCTGATAATTTGTCAGTGCTTCACTGTATTTACCTTCCAGAAACATTGCATTCCCTATGTTGTAATAAGCATCCGGATTCTTTGGGCCGAATTTTATCTGGAGTTCCGCAACCTTAACAACATCACCATACTTACCTAATCTCACATCACAGGAGACAAGCTGATTGCCTATTTCCGATACAATGGGTGGAAGATACTTAATTGCGTTTTCAAAATCAGGAACGGCCTTTGCACAATTGTTCTCAGCGAGATAAGCCCCGCCCCTAAGTCTGTAAGCAAGTCCAAAGTATGGACTGAGTTTTAGAGATCGATCGAGATCGGATATGGTTTGTTTTATTTCTCCTGAATTAAATTCAACTATTGCCCTGTGGAAATAATAGATATACTCAAAAGGGTTGAGTGATATGGCATCATCAAACTCATGTATTGCAGCAGCAAAATCTCTTCTATTCCTGTACGCTACACCGTCCTTTATGTGATTTTCCGCATCCGCTGTTCTTCCAGCATATATAGGCAGAATGAACACGGAAATTATACTCAATATAATAGCTCCTGTCATTATCAACTGTTTTAAAGGCATAGGGAATTTGTCCCTTTTTAAGGGATTATAAAACAAAAGATATTTTGGCGGCTCTTGAGGTATTATCCATTTTTGTCTCTTCTGTATTTCCTGAGGAGTGTTGTCGTCAAATCCTCTGTAAATTATATCTGCCATAGCAATTAATCCCCAAAAGTACATACTTGAAGCCGGTTCTTGAAGCGGGAAACTAAATATAGCCGCTATCAATACGCTCATGATCCCACCACCAACAGCAAGGGACAAAAGGAATTTGTCTTCGTTAGCGATGTTCTTCTTAGCTGTTTCTATCAGTTTTACAGCAATGTTTAGTATGATCCATAAAAAGGCGATAAATCCTATTATCCCAAGCTCTGCAAGTATCTGCAACCAGTCGTTGTGTGATTCTGAAAATACCTGGTACGTTTTTGATATTATTTCCTGCAGCGGCAATACCTGATATTTATGAATATCAACTTCTATCTGTCCAACTCCAACTCCAAAGATAGGATTGTGCTTCCACGCATCGTAAGTGCTTCTCCATGCCATAAATCTGAAGTTAATGGATGGATCGTGTGTAAGGATCTTCGAAGTTAGAATATCATATATCGATCTGATGACTGTTTTATGCGGTTCCTCTACGTCTTCTACAGTATGATACACCGACACAAGCTGTTTTTTCTTACCGAAATGGGTAACAGATAGAATAGTGCCTCCTAAAGCCACAAGCAGTAAAAATGTTACAATAACACCAAACTGTCTTCCCTTTGAGAATTTTATTGGTACCGTATGTTGTTCCTGTTTCGTTTTTACACCGCCGGCAGCAAGATATCTTATCTTACGCAGTTTTATCCACTGATACATAAAGAAACCGAGAAGCACTATACCGGAGAGCATAAATCCCACCCATGCTGCCCTTGCCTTTGTTAGAACAAAATAAAAATATGTTGGGATGAATAAGAAAAACAGGGCAGTCTTGGTCTCAAGATTAAAATCTTCCATAAAAAATGCGAAGATAAGAAGTGACATGAATCCGATCATCCATTCTGCCGAGAAATTTGTTAAACCTATAGTTGAGGATGGATCCTTTTCACCATATATATCATAAGGGCATGGGAGTATTTGATAGAACTGCATTATGCCATACATAGCGACTATAAATACAGACACCGCCATCGCAATAATGATCCATCGAATATGAGAACGCTTCCTTATGTACAGCAGGGTGAAAAACCAGAAGAATATATTTGCACCAAGTCTTATCATCATATCAACAGCGCGCCATATATCGGTCACATGAACCAGGTGTGCAAATGTTATACCTATCATTATAAGCATTGGAATCCATAGAGATGTTTTGGGAAATACTATCTCACCTCTATCTATACCCCTTAACAGCCATAGAAAAGTAAGGATCATTACAACTGCAATAAGCACAGTAGTTTTTATCCATATAAACTCATTCCCGAATTTGAGAATCGGTATTACAAGAAACGAAAGGATAATTGTAACGGTACCAACCTTGTCGTACCATGTATCTGCATTTGGTTTGAATTGATTATTTTCAGGCATAGTTCCCCCTTAAACCTTTATATCTTTCTTAATGAACAGTTCTTTTAATTGTTTATTGTCAACGTCTGATGGAGCATCTGTTAATGGACAAACTCCTTTTTGAGTTTTTGGGAATGGGATAACATCCCTTATAGAATCAGAGCCGGTGAGTATCATCACAAGTCTGTCAAGCCCAAAGGCTATACCGCCATGCGGAGGTGCTCCGTATTGTAACGCATCAAGCAAAAACCCGAATTTTAATCTTGCAGAATCTTCACTTATACCGAGCAGTTTAAACACCCTTGACTGCACTTCGCTGTTATGTATACGAATGCTTCCGCCTCCAACCTCTGTCCCATTTAAAACAAGGTCATAAGCCTTTGATTTAACATTTAAAGGCTCTTTTTCGAGTATTGCGACGTCTGAATCACGTGGAGATGTGAAAGGGTGGTGAACAGAGTCGTATCGCTTTTCTTCTTCATTGTATTCATAAGCAGGGAAATCGGTAACCCACAACAATCTGTACTCTTCATCTTTTATCAAATTAAGCTTTCTGCCAAGATACAATCTGAGATTTGACATCGCATCATTAACGATCTTTGATGATGCATCTGCCACGGCAAACACCGTATCTCCGTTTTTCATGCTGAACAGATTCTTAATGCCGTTTTTTTCTTCTCCGGAAAGGAATTTATCAATCTGAGACGATAATATCCCATCCTTCATTTTCAGCCATACAAGCCCCTTTGCCTGATACTGTTTAACAAACAGCTCAAGTCCTTCTATTTCCTTCCTTGAGAAGTCCTGCTCTGCTTTAATCCCTTTTATAAGTCCTTTGTTTCCTAAAGCCTGCTTGAAAACATTAAACCCGCTATTTTTAAAGACTTCATTAAGCTCCATAAGTTCCATACCGAAGCGCATGTCCGGCTTATCATTGCCAAATCGTTTCATTGATTCATCATAAGATATCCTGTAAAATGGTCTCTGAAAATCGGTGTTCTTAAATGATTTAAATATTTTTATAAAAAGCCTTTCCATTATCCCCATCAAGTCTTCCATCTCAATAAACGACATTTCAATATCTATCTGCGTAAATTCAGGTTGTCTATCCGCTCTGAGATCCTCGTCCCTGAAGCACCTTGCAATTTGATAATAGCGATCAAACCCGGACACCATGAGCAATTGTTTGAACAACTGCGGGGACTGAGGCAAAGCATAAAATTTGCCCGCATTAAGCCTGCTTGGTACAAGGAAATCCCTTGCACCCTCAGGGGTGCTTTTTGTAAGTATCGGCGTTTCCACATCTATAAAGTCCTCGGAATTAAGAAATTCCCTTACAAGATTTGTGAGTTTGTGTCTCAGTACAAGATTATCCCGCATCTTTTCTCTTCTTAGATCAATATACCTGTATTTAAGCCTCGTCGTTTCATCAACATCAAGCTTTTCCTGGGCCACCGGGAACGGGGGAGATTTTGACTCATTTAGAATCCGCAGTTCATTGACTGCAACCTCAAGCATGCCAGTTTTTAGCTCTTTGTTTTCCGTACCTTCAGGCCTTTTCGCAACCATACCTTTTACGGCTATTACATATTCGGCCCTTATAGCCTTTGCCTTTTCATAAGCTGCCTTATCCGTCTCAGGGTTAAAAACTATTTGTACAAGTCCTTCACGGTCTCTTATATCCGCAAAAATGAGCCCGCCATGATCCCTTCTTCTATGGACCCATCCCATTAATATTACTTCCTTTCCGACAAGCGCATAATCGATCTGTCCGCAGTAGCATGTCCTTTTTAAAGAACCAAGAAACTCCATATATTCTCCTTCTATTTGCTTGTTACAATACAGTTTATTAAACCATTCGGTTTAAGATGAATTTTTTCATATCTTAGTGCTTGTTCTTTTGTTCCAAAATGTCCAATCTTTACTCTATACCATTGTACATGCCTTATTGTCACACTTTCTATCCATGGCATTACATGCGCTCTCTTCTTGATCTGTGAAATTGACGCCTCAGCCTCCCTTTTTCCCCTGTAAGCTCCGCACTGAATATTAAATCTGCCTGTCTGCTTTTTTGCGATCCTCTTTACAGGCTTTCTGGATTCAACCTTATTTTTAATCTCTTTGTGATTTTTCTCTTCTGTAAGAGACTTATAAAACGTCATTTCCGTATGTGTAGTTGCAGTTGTGGGAGACGATATCTTCGATGCACTCGACACCGCAACCGTATTGGTTTGTGTAGTAGCTGATACCGCAGATTGAGTAAAGATTATCGCATTTTGCGGTTTAACTTGCTGAACTTGGGTAACCTGCGGTATGGTCTTGGTATTCTTACCAAGTACATACCCTATACTGAACACAAGTCCAAGTATGACAATAAAAGCAATCACCACCATGACAATCTGTTTGTTATCCATTGTTATGGTGTACTTTGGTTTTATCCTTTCCATATCTCTCATATAATTTATACCTCCTACATTTTTTCCGGTGCGTTAATACCCATAATTCCTAATGCATTTCTTAAAACAACTTTAATCATCTTTATCAACAAAAGCCTTTGAATCGTATTTACATTGTCGCTCACAACTCTTGTGTCCGTATAGTATTTATGCAGTAATCCTACAAGGTCAAGAAGATAATGAGCAATTTTATGAGGTTCCATTGTTACTGCGGCATCCCTGATGATATCTGGATAAAGCAGGCATGCTCTTATAAGCGATTTTTCCTGTTCATTGAATCTATAATCCCTATCAATAACCAGATTCTCCGTATCAATACCTTTTGATCCGGCGTATTCAAATATGCTTGATATCCTCGCGTAAGCATACTGCACATAGTACACCGGGTTATCCTGAGATTGTTTTTTGGCAAGTTCGATATCAAATGTAAGCTGGCTGTCATGCCTCCTTAGCAAGAAAAAAAACCTTGCAGCATCGGTGCCAACCTCACTAATAAGCTCCTTTAATGTTATGTATTCACCGGATCTTTTTGACATCTGGACAGGCACATCTCCACGCATCAATTTTACCATTTGAATGAACATGACCCGTAGTTTTTTTGCATCATACCCAAGAGCATTCAATGCGGCTTTTATTCTCGGAAGGTAGCCGTGATGATCTGCCCCCCATACATTTATCAATAAATCAAAACCTCTATCATATTTATCCGCGTGATATGCTATATCTGAGGCAAAGTATGTCAGCTCACCGGATTGTTTTTCGATGACCCTGTCTTTTTCATCTCCATAATGAGTTGATAAAAACCATTTCGCCCCGTCTTCCGTTTTTATGGCATTCTTCGCCTCTAACATACCGATAACAGCATCCACACTTCCCTTATCAAACAGATTCTTTTCACTGAACCAGTTATCAAATTCAATTCCAAAATCCTTGAGTGTTTGTTTTATGCCGTCAAGTATGGAATCCGCTGCTATCCCGGTTATCGTATTGATATGAGCTTCATCTATTTGAGTTTTCTGAATACTCAGTTCAAGCTTCTTGCTTATGTCTTCTATATACTCCCCCTTGTATTCGCCCTCAGGAATTTTTTTATCAATGTTATTAATTTTGTAATAGGTA